>JAISBG010000566.1 GCA_031266315.1 Planctomycetaceae bacterium
GTCGAACTTCTTGTGGTGATTGCGATTATCGGCGTGTTAATCGCTCTTTTGTTGCCGGCAGTGCAAGCGGCGAGAGAAGCCGCAAGACGGATGATGTGTACAAACCATCTTAAACAAATCGGGGTTGCGGTACATAATTTTCACGATACACAGCGAGGTTTACCGCCGTCAATGATCGGGGCTGAAGGTGGTACAGATAATACCCGCTGGAACCGTGTAACTATTTTGCCCCTAATCTATCCATTTATGGAACAGGTTCAACTTTACGAAGAGTACAACTCCGCTAATTTCGATGGTAAAACCGGTTTCAATGTCTGGTTTTCCAACGCATGGTGGAACCTTTCCGGTACGAATCCGGGCGGATTAAACGAAGAAGGAAGAAAACGGCATGGTTCCGTTTCACTTCTCCGTTGTCCAACCCGACGGAGCGGAGGTTCTCTTATCGTTACAGATTATATTGCAACATCGGCAGATACTACCGCTAGTGCTGCCGCTGGTCCACAGGGAGACTATTGTCCTGTTCTTTGTATGCACAAAGAAACTGCGGGAGTCACTCCTAACGCCGTCCATTGGCATATTGGAAATTCAGGAGCACAAATTGCTTTTGATTGCGGACCTTTTCGGCAAGCTGTATTGATTAACGGAGACGGTAACACATGGTCACCTCGTGATACGATGGCTTGGTGGAGTGATGGAACCAGTAATCAAATTCTTTTTGCGGAAAAACATATTCGACCGGAATTGATTGGTAAATGTTCCGATACCGGAGATGAAAGAGGAGATTGTAGTATTTTGAATTTCGGTGAAAGCCGACGATTCCCAAGTATGAGATTCTTTTACGTACGAGCAGAAAACGGTGCATCACTATCGACAACTTATAAGAATTTCGCAAAAATCAACGATACCGGAATGGATGCATTTGGCAGTAGTCATGCAGGGATATGTAATTGTTTATTCGGTGACGGTTCCACCATTTCCGTATCTATCACAACACCAGCCAACCCAATTATGGCAGCGCTCAGTCGTGTTAATGATGGTGTTGCCGTTGCATTACCATAGAATATACTGTGTTAGTCATAAAATTAGTATTTTCATAATTATTCACTGATGTTCCGCACCGTCGTTAAAAAGTCCTAATTTTACCGGATTCGGGTTTCCCACTGGAATTTTTGTTAAAAATGAGCAATCATTAAGTGGGCAACCTTTTTGTAGGTAGGCGACCTTTCGCTGAAAGGTCGCGTCGGCGATAGCCGACAGTGAATCAGGTTAACGACGATAAATTGTGTTGCCTTCCGTTTTGGAGTCGAGTACGACTCAACCGGCGCGACCCTTCAGCGAAGGGATCGCCCACCTTTTTTTAAACTACGGGGCGGAACATGAGTTATTTAGTGTAATTTTTGTTAAAAATTTGTATGGCTATTTACTTTTACTTAATAGGTACAAAAAGCGGAGTAACTCGATAGGGTTTCATTAAATCCGCTTGCGAACTATCCACTATTAACTATCAACTCTCCACTAAAGTTTTGCCTTTCAGACAGTGGTTTCGTTGATTCGTAATCGCAGGTCAAAGACCTGCGGTTACGAAAATAAAGCCCTATCGGGCTATTCGATTTTTCGGATCAATCTGGAAGATAATTATTTAGAAACTTGAAAAATACCAAATATAACACTAACGGAGTATAACTATAGGTAACTTCTAAAAATCTTTAGCAAAGATTATTTTTTGACAAGATATACATGATTTACTGGAATTTTATTTGATTTTTATCCTGTAAATTTTGTAAATCCTGTCAAAAAATAGGTTTTTGGAAGTTGCTTACAGAGAACACAGAGGAAATACAGATTTTAGTGTGATTTGTGAATTTGAGAGATTTGAAGAATTTGAAAGATTTGTAATGTTTGTAATGTTTGTAATGTTTGGGAAATAAACTTGCTCATTTTACGAACCGTTTCATTACTTATAGGAAAATCTTTTGTAAAAATAAATCGAGTTTAACGGTTTTTCTAATTATTCCGGTTATTCCGAGCCGATGTTTACCGCAATGGGTCGGTGTTGCGCCCGATTTTGAGTTCAAGTAATCTCATTTTGAGTTCAATCAAACAAAATTGAATCAATTTGAATAGGATTGAGCAAAATCGGCAAAATACACAAAATAAAAACCGATACTTCGGTTCGGTAACAACCGTTCGGTAACAAGACCATGTTTAATTTATTTTCCTTCAATATGTTCCGCTTTTCTAATATCTTGATTTTGTTGTTCACAATCGGTCTTGCTTTAGGTCTGGTCGGTTGTTCGCACAAAAAAACAAATCGGGGACATCTTTTCCGGTGTGATTGGGCGTTCGAGTACAATCGAACACCGTGGGTCGGTTGTCCGCCCAATTCAGGATGCAATGACGAAAACAGTTGCAATATAGAGGGTTGCGAAAAATGTTCCTCCGGTAAAAAAGGACTTTTGGACTATTTCAAAAAAGGCAACGACCATGATTGTTCTTGTGAAGGGCATAAGCAAAACAAAGGATTCCGTCGGCATTGCGGTTTGACGCCGGAGTGTACGGCAAAAAATCCCTGTTGCCGAACACTCGGTTGCGGAATGTGGATTGATCCCGCCAACCCAAATTCTTTTGCCGAAATCGGAAACGGCGCAAAGGCTTGCGGATTGACGCCGTTTTGCAGTCCGATGAAACCGTGCGGTTTAACTCCGAATTGCGGTCGGGTTACCAATCCCAATTACATGAATCAGCAGATGTTGATGCTTGGCAACAACGGAATGGTTTTGCCCAACACGGCAACAGCACCGTCAACAATGTTGCCGAACCCGAATATTCCTGCTGTCCCAACACCGATTCCGCCTAAAAGAACCATTGAAACTCCGCCGATACAGCCGACAACTCCTAAAACACCGGTTCTTGCGGGACCGAATGGTTTACTAATTTCGATGGGAATTGTTCCCGGCGTTTCGACAATTACAACGGGCGGCGTGGTGGCGGCGGCTGGTGTTACAACACCGGTCGGAATAATGACTCCAGCCGGTGTTCGATTGCCGAATGGTGTTGTCAATAGCAATGCTGTTATCAAAGCCTGTGCGATGCATCCGGGTTGCACGGCGGCGCGACCATGCGGTATGACACCCGGTTGCGGTATGATGGTTCCGGTGGCGATGGTTTCAAATAACGCCGTACAACTCGCTTCGGCTCTGCAATTTCCGGGTATTGCCGGAGGAATCATGCAAGCCGGAGGAATGCCGGTAGGAACCGCCAACAACCGTTTTGCCTATCCGAATCCGATGATGAATCAGCCGGTCAATGGTTTGACGATGAACGGTTTTTCCCAAGCAGGTTATCCGCCCATTGGTTACGCACCGACGGGCTATTCACGACACAATCGGCTTGCTGTTGAAGGTTTAATTGAAACCGGAGAAAACACGGAAGAGGAAGAACCGCAAACGGAAGAACCCGAAACGGAAATAAAATCGTCGATGCCGGTTCCGCGATTTCACCCGATTCCTACGAAACCGGTTTTTCAACGAAGTGAAGGTTTGCCGGTTTCACCCCGAACCGGAAACAATAAAAAGACAACAACTTCTTCCGGTAAAACAATTTCCCAAACAACTTTCAAAACAACCGTTGGCAAATCAATGACCGATGAGCCGACTGCCGTAAATTCAAAACGTTTTTTTTCCGTTGAAGCCTTGAACGAAGCGATGGAGCAGGCGTATCTCGAAGGAATGTCTGCCGCCATGGATGAAGTCGAAGAAGAACTTGATATGCGGTCTGGCGAATTAACTGCACAGTCGGAAGAATTGGAAAAAAACAAGATGCAGGAAAAAATTCTGGAGCAGGCTCAAAAACTTCAGGCAAAAATCGAAAAGCAAAAAGAACTTGAGTTGCAGATTCAACAAGATGCGTTACGGAAAGAAGCTCGCCGTATTGCCGCACAAACAACAGAGGAGCAGGAAATACGAGAACAGGAAATTCGGGAGGAAGCCGCGCGTGAAATGGCTGTTCGGGAACGAGTGATTCGCGAAGAGGCTGCCCGTGAAATAGCGGCTCAGGAACAAGCATTGCAAGCCCAATTAGCGCAACAAACTCAACTTTGGGAATCTGCCGGAATGCAACAGGCTCTGATGACGCAACCCCAAACAGTTTCAATTCCTCAAACATATCCGACTCGACAAACACCTCAAACTGTCCAGCCGGTTAATTACAATATGAACATGAACACGAATATAAATTCACCAACCGGAGGAAAAGAACTCATTGCGTCTGCTGTCGATTTTTTGAGAGGAAATGGACAACGGATGAATCAGCAACCTCCGGCAAATAGAATGAGACTGCCGAATCAAAATCAACCGATGATTATGAATCAACCCATGATGACCTCTAATTCCGTAACACAACAAAACGCAAGATACGCAATACAACCCGCTCAACAAAGGTTTCCGCAAACAATGCCGTTCAATAGTATGCCCAATGGTATATCCAACGATATTATGCCAAACGGTATGCCGAATAATATGCCAAACACGGCAACGATTTCCGGTTTCGGTTTGCTTCAATCGGCAAAATCGACGGGAACAAATTTTCTTTCTACAATATCAGGCGTTATGTCGCCATTTTCCGGTTTGCTTGGTTCAGACATGCCTAACGTAAGGCAACAAGGACAAGTTGTTCCCCGACCAATCTCTGCTACGCGACCAATTCCGATGAGTCAACAAATTCCAATGGGTCAGCAAGTTCCGGTCAGTCAGACGGTTCCGGTTAATCAATTGGCTAATCAACTGATTAATCAACCAGTTAATCAACCGGTTCCTCGTTCCGGTACGGTTGCTCAACAAACGGTTCGCAATGTCCGACAAACAGGGGTGTTACAGAAAAATGGATCGCCCATTCCGGCAACACCGCCTAAAGTGCCAATTCCTCAATTATCACAAAATTATTCTTCTCAATATTGTCCAGATTGCCCTGAACCTTTGCCGGAACATGATTCCTCTGTCCGACACACCGCTTCGGTAACAATGAATAAACGGATTCCTTTTCCGATGTCGCAAAAGACATTTGAAGAGGAATCGGATATTTTCGTACCAGAGTTGCCGCAAAAGCCGCCGACAAAATCAAAAACAATCACAAAACCCAAAAGAATCATCGAAGTCGATGACGAAGAAGAAACGTCAATGATTCGTCAGGCTAATTTTATTGATCGATAATTATTCACAAATAACAATCTGTTTGATAATATTTCAGTGGAATTTTCGTTAAAGGTAGGCAACCATCAGGCAATGGTTTCAAGTTAAGCGAATGATGTTAAGAATAGGGAGTTTATCTGTAATATTAAATAAATTAAAAGGTTTGGTCAATTTTTGTATTTTTGCGAAAATTTTTTGATTCGATTTTAAATTGGAAAAATTTTTCGTCTTGCTGAAAATTGGCGGAGCGAGTAGAATGAAAATAGTAAAAGTGTT
>JAISBG010000583.1 GCA_031266315.1 Planctomycetaceae bacterium
GTGGTCTTTAGGAACATCAAGCCGAGTGAGTTCTTTTGCGATCCATTGCAGCGACCGGTTTTCGTTCACATACCAATCGAAAATCCGTCTGACCCAAACCGCTTTCTCTTCATCAATTGCATACACGTTTTTTAACCATTTGATTCCGTCCGTGAACACAATTTTCCTGTACAGATTCGGATTTATAACCGAAACATAAATATCCTGTTGAAAAACCTTGCATAATATTTTCAACATGTCCGCGTCGAACCATCTTGCCGAGATCACGAATATATTGTTCGTTTAATATGTTTTTTGAAACGAAATACTAAATATGTCTGACAGACTGTACAAAGTATCCGTTTCTTTTCAAGAAATAATAAGAAAAAAGTTTTTTAGACATCAAACGTACATAAATAGTCTGATTTGTCATGATCTTGACCATTCCATTCGTCGAGCCAAAGTGTTCCAAGTAAGTTTCCGAGAAAATCGGCAAACTCTATTTGTGAATCATTCAAAGGAAAATTCGTTTCATCAATAGGAAACGATGGTAAAAAAAGATTGTTGGTCGATTCAGTCATAATAATTTTTTCTGATTCTACCAGATTAGTGTTTTTCACCGGAATAGCCAAATAATTAGTAATATTTCATCGGCAATCATCAGGTGGGCGACCTTTCACTGAAAGGTCGCATCGGCGTACTCGTCGACAGTGAATTAGATTAACAACAGTAAATGGTGTTGCTTTACGTTTTGGAGTCAATGCAAACCCAACCGGCGCAACCGCCCAGCGGGCGGATTGCCCACCTCTTTTCGTGTGTTTCGCGTTTAAAACCAACTTTTCAATGCTTAGACACCTAATCCGATAGAATCAGAAAATTTTTAATAAAAATTTCACCGAATAACCTCAAAAAAAGGATTCTTCTTGACATCCGGCTTTATTTTGTGTAAACTCTGAAATAATTGAATCGGCGTTGCGTTTTTTTGCCGTATTGTTTTGCGGTGAACGTTTCGCAATGATTTCAATAAAACCTTATAAAACAAGGAATATGACAATGAAAAATTTGGTAGAATTGGTAGAAAATACTTTGAAAAATTCACAGAACTATTTGGTAAAAAATTCGGTGGAAAGTCAAATGTTAAAATGGGCAAGTCAGGGGGGGGGGGGCCGTATATAAGAGAGAGTTAAGAACGGATAATGGAAAATGTCGGTTTTCCGAAGATTTTTCCGCAAAATTCTTACAACTCATTCGTTCCTCACCGTTTGGCTTCACCTTAGTCGAACTTCTTGTGGTCATTGCGATTATTGGCGTGTTAATCGCATTGCTGTTGCCAGCAGTTCAGGCAGCGCGCGAGGCGGCACGACGAATGCAGTGTTCCAACCATTTGAAGCAAATCGGGATTGGAGTTCACAATTTTCACGATACCAATCGCGGATTGCCGCCGATTGCTATTGGTTCCGGGCGCATGACCATTTTTGCGGTTCTGTATCCCTTTATTGAACGTGCCTCACTATCTGATAAAATATTGGGTCTGAACAATCGTGATCCCATTACTAACACAGATAACTTTTGGCGGCACACAAATATGACAGAGGAAGATCGTAAGGGATTTGGTTCCGTACCAATTTATATTTGTCCTTCACGACGGAGTTCTGGTGCCAACATCACAACAGATGGAGGAGAAACCCGTGCTAATGAAACAAGTTATGGTCCTAACGGCGACTATGCGGCTGTTTATATGATGACCAAAACACCAGAATCTACCGCTGGAATGCAAACTGCTGATGGTAACCTTTATTACAACGCATCGTATCATCTCAATCCTGTCCATTCCTATCAATCAACATTTCCGAATGGACCTTTTCGTGTTTGTACAGTAATGTCAACAGATTCCTCCGGTAATCCGGTTTATTCAACATGGCAACCGCGTGATGAAATGTCGTGGTGGTCTGATGGAACAAGCAACCAACTGATTTTCGGAGAAAAACATCTTCATTTTGATCATGTTGGAAAATGTTTCATTGATAACTCTGTCGTCGAACCGGGTTCCAGTGCAGATAATACTAAAGGTATTTATTGTGGCGATTGTTCCATTATTCATGCGAACGGCAGTTATATCGGCGGGGCTTATTTAAGAACGGCGGCTTATCGATACAATACTGATGGAACTCCGTGGCGAAACGGTCAACTTATTATGCCGCGACCCGATGAAATGCGCGGCAATAACGCTCTCTCACGAGGGTTTGGTAGTTTTCATCCCGGTATTTCCCACTTCTTACTCGGTGATGGCTCTGTACGTCCTTTTGGTGTTACCGTACCCATTTCCATTATCGCACCGCTTGCTGATGTCAATGACGGTAAAACTGTTCAAATGCCGTGATATTTTTTGTACGATATATGTTTTTCAGAACCGTGTTTGTAACAACACGGTTCTGATTCAAAATTTTCCTCAATATTTTTACAACCAAAAACTACTATGAAACACAATTATTTTTTACTGTCGTTCTGTCTCTTTATTTTTGCAACAACAATTTTTGCGGAAACGGAAACGGTTCAACAATGGAATTTCGACCAGGACGACGAGCGTGAACATTGGAACGGAGTCAATTATCTCAAAGATGTTAAGATTAAAAACGGAATTTACCGCGCGGTTGCGTCAGGCAGTGATCCGTTTTTTGTTGCAAGCGGTCTCGATTTTGCAACAACAAATTCTCAGGCATTGGAATTTCGTTACCGGACAAACGGCGGCGGACACGGTGAACTCTATTTCACCAATACAACCGAAGGTCAGTATGCCGGTTTTTCACCGAAAAAGAATGTCGGTTGGAATGTTCTCGGCGATGAACAATGGCATATCGTTCGGATTTTTCCCAACTGGAACAGCGAAAAGAAAATCGTTAAATTGCGGCTTGATTTTCCTAATCTTTCGTCGGACGATTACGGCAAAGTGTTTTATGAACTCGACTGGATTCGTGTTGTTGATTTGAATTTCAAAAAATCCCCCGAAGTTAAACCGGTTTGGGATTTTACGAAACAACAACCGCTCTGGAAACCGCTGGATAACGGTAACATTAAACCAACCGCAAACGGATTGAATATTGCCGGCGGTATCGAAAATGAACCGATAACGGTTGATATTGATGAGAACGGCGGTTGGATTTCGCTGGAAATGTCCGTCAATCG
>JAISBG010000643.1 GCA_031266315.1 Planctomycetaceae bacterium
TTTCGCGTTCTATCTCTTCTTGTCCTTATTTTGATTTCAGTTCAAAATTGAATATGTTTTTGCCGTTTTTTTGAACGGTTATCGATTCAATGCCCGATGTCTTTGACTGGGCATATCGTGCCGGTATCATTTCTACCGCAACTGGTCTGACATTCGATGGTTTCTCTGACAAATAATTTTCGCTTGGCACTTTGTCTCCGTCGGGAAAGTTATACACTGTTTTTGAAAAAGTTGGTGCGTATTCGCCCGGAATTGCTCCTGATCCGAAATCCGCGCCTGTTGTTGTCAAAACGAAACGCCCTTGTGCATCAGTTGTGCCGATTGCAGTAACGCCGTTACCGGACAATGATGAAAACGTCACTTGTACGCCTTCAATCGGTTGTCCGTCCAACAGAACAGTACCATTGACAGGAACAACCCCCAAAGGATTACTTTTGCAACCGGCAAGAAGGATCAAAACGAAAGACAATAAAGTAAAGTAATTGATAATATTTTTCATTTTTTTGAAAATGTGTTAATTGTTAAAAATAAAGTAACCGTTCACGAATAATCAAGGTAATGGCAAGTAAATTTCCTCTTAACCGCGCTAGCGGTGTTATTATGGATAACCGGCGGTGGAGCGGAGCGCAACCGCCGGATAGTGAACCAAACAAACATTGAGCTGCGCTAGCTGCGACATTATCAATCGGTTTGGACAATGCAAATGATTACTATGATAATGTCGCCGCTGAGCGCGGCTTTGGTTTGTTGTGTGCTATGACCGGTGGTTCCGCTTCGCTCCACCACCGGTTATCCATAATGACACCGCTAGCGCGGTTAGTTTGTATTCCTCTGTGAAATAACATTACGTGAACGGTTACAAAATAAATTAGTAGCTGAAATCGCCAATGAAACCGGCAACGGTTTGTTTGTAACGTAAACTGTTGCCGATTGGTTTTTCGATTATTGCGTCAATCATGGTATTTGCGCACTTTCGCCTCCGCAGATTGAACCGAGTTCCGCCCAAACACCGTAGGAAAACATTTCGCCTACTGCCACACTGGCACCAGCGTTCGCGGCAATCGGCACTGTCGGCGCATCATTCGTTCCTGACGGGAAATTCATTTTAATATCAAAATTCTTAGTACTTATTGTCTCGCTGACAAAATGTACGCTTCCATCAAGAAATGCAACATTTACTCCGCCCTGGTGATTGCTGCTCGCAGACCGTCCGCCCCACCATCCTGATGTTGTTGTACACGAAGGGCTATTAGGCGGAAGTAAGGTATAAAACGCGTTACCATAAGTTGAATGACCAACCTGCGCTCGGAAACCGGGTTGCGATTCCGAATCGACGAATGATGCCCAACCGGCAGCCATCGAATTGTTGCTGCCTTTTGCGCCTAAACATTCATTTGGAACACGGTTCAAGTCTAATGTTTGGCTAGCACCGGCTGCCATATTCGATTTGTAATTTGCACCGACGGTTCCGCTCGGCGACTTATCCCAAGCAACGCCTTCAGCGAACATTACCGTATTACTAGTTCCGTCTGTAATTGTGGCGAAAGTTACTTCAGCACCGGATCTTATTGAATCTGTCACAGTTCCTCTCGCTTCATAAAATCCCTGCCGAAGCCAAGAACGTCCAGTGATAGCGAAACCGGCATTTCCGATACGCACAACCATATCGCCCAAACTCCCCAGATAATTCGATACAAGGTCATCGCCCGTCGCCCACTGACCGGTATTACTGTCAGACGGACAGAGCAGAAAATCCCATTTGCAACGTGTTACGGCATGGACGGCTGTAGTGCTGGTATTCGCGGAAGAAACGGCAGCTCCCGTAGTACCGGGAGATAATGCCATCACTTGATCATAAATTGCCGTCTGTTCCATGAACGGCAAAAGCGAATAGTAAAAAGTAAAGTGTTGCAGCCGTTTTGTAGAAAAGTGCGAGTCATTGCTGTAGTTCGGAAAGCGGTTGTGGGTGTCGTGAAAGTTATGTCCTGCTAATGCTAGTTGCTTAATTTTGTTTGTACACTGCATCCGTCTTGCCGCCTCACGCGCTGCCTGTACTGCCGGTAACAGAAGAGCGATTAACACGCCAATAATCGCAATGACCACAAGAAGTTCGACTAACGTAAAGCCGAACGGTGAAGAACGAACGAGTTGTAAGAATTTTGCGGAAAACCATTGGGAAAACCAACATTCTCCATTATCTGTTCTTAACTCTTCCCTATATACTGCCCCCCCCCCCCTCGCTTTGCCATTTTAACATTTGACTTTTCACCGAATTTTTTACTAAATAGTTCCGTGAATTTTTCGAAGCGTTTTCAATAAAGTTTTTCATCATTATACCCTTAATTTACAAGGTTCGTTGAAATAATCGCGAAACGTTCACCGCAAACAATACGGCAAAAAACATTCGCCATCGAATAAGATTTAAAGTTTAAGCAAAACTAAACCGAAAGTCAAGAGAAATTTTTTCTTTTTAAAAAATATTTCTTGATCTTGTATTTCACTAAAAAAAATTATAACTCATGTTACGCACGAGATGGAGAGT
>JAISBG010000677.1 GCA_031266315.1 Planctomycetaceae bacterium
CGAATTTTTTCTGCGGCATACCATTCTTCGGTAATATCTTTGCATCGCCAAATACGGTTGATTCCTGTGTCCGAAGAAACAACAATATGCGTACTGATTTTAAGAATATGATTATCACGTGTTTTGAGAACACAATCGAAAGGACGGTTTTCTTGTTGAAATCTCCGTATATTCTTTTGAAATTCCCTCGGCTGTTCGAGGATTTTGCAAACTGCCTGCCATAAGAGATTCAATGACAAAGGTGTTTTGTCAAGATCAATTCCGGTCAACGAGGTAATCATACGTAACGTTTGTGAGTTGGTATGACTAATGATACCGGAATCCTGCGAGGCAATAATTCCATCTTCTGATGTTTCCAGAATTTTGTTCAAAAGCGATTCTTTTGCTCGAACCGCTTGTTCGGAATGTACGGAAGCGGTAACATCTGTTACGAATACACCGACTTGTTCCGGTTGAGAACAGAACACATACAACACGTAATAACCGTTGGTTTCCGGATCGTAAGTCAAATAGGAATCCTTCGTTCCGTCAATTGTTCGTTTCAAAATTTTGAGGTGCCAATTATCGCCGAGATCATGGGAAAGGAGTTTTGCGTTCGGGTGAAATAAATTATAAGGTCCGCCGCCCAACAACTCTTCGCGTTTTTTGGGGTTAAGAGCAAGCATGGCGGGATTGATTTCGATACAACGTAAATTGACCGGTTTGCTGTTTGCGTCATAATCAATTTGAAATAAAATGAATCCGATCGGCATGGAATCAAAAAGCGAACGATATTGTTTTTCGCTTTGCCGCAATATTTCGGCGGTTCGGCGTTGTTCCGTAATATCGTGAAATGTCCAGATTCGGGTCGGCGGTGTTTTACCGTGTCCCGTTGGAACCGCAACTCCATACCACTCATAAAATCGTCCGTCTCGAAATTGTAACAAACCTTTCTGCCGTTCATTTGTATTTCGTAACGCAGTTACTTTTTGAACAAATTCATCGGCATTGAAAACAAAACGGTCACAAAATTCCTGCAACTGATCCGACGAAAAAGTTTGAAGTATTTCGTTATGATAATCGAACATTCTCTGAAATACCGGATTGTAATGACTGATGTTATTAATTCCTGAGGCGATAAAAATTCCGTCACAGGAAAATTCAAGAACAGCGGCAAAAAGTTTTTCGCGTTGTTCCAATTCAATAACCCGTTGTTTCCGATCTGTGATGTCGTGACACATTTCAATAGCGTACATAATTTCGCCGGTTTTACGGTCGCGCACCGGATAACTTGACAATTCAAACCAAACATGATGTTCGGAATGATAATAAATACATCGATGGGGCTGACCGTCGAGGAATGTTTTCTGACAAGGACAAGAGTTGTATTGCCGGTCATTTTCGGCAAAAATTTCGTAACTTTTTGAAATTCCTGTTTGAATATGGAACATTTGATCTTGAAGTTTCCGGTTGGTTTGCTGAATCACCAGATTTTTATCCGCAATCAACATCCCGTCCTGAATCGCGTCAAAAATATCATTCAATAGTTGTTCTTTTTCCTTAATTTCTTGTTCGGTGGTAATATCATAAGAAGTCAAATTGAGATAGTTAAAATTACCGATCTTTGCCGGATAAATCCAGGTAACAGCAATTCTTTTTTTCTCGTTGACATAAAATTCTGTTTCAAATTGTTGTGGTTTTCCGTTTTCGGCTTGTTTCAATAAACTTTGAATATATTCCGGCGACAACTTGTTGTAGGAAGAAGAAGTAATTCCTTTCCGCCGCCGAACCAAATCGATAAAAGGTTTGCCGAGTGCTTCTTCTTCAGTGGTTCCGAAAAGGTCGGTTGTTGCTTTATTGACAAATGTAACACAGCCGTTTTGTACAATTTCAAGTGATTCACGGGTTGAATTGAAAAGAATTTGAAACTGATTATCCAATTCTTTTCCTTCTTTATTATTTAGCGATATTGTTTCCGTGTTGTTCCGCACAAAACCGGTTACTCCGGCAATTTCTCCGTTTTTTCGGAATGGAATCAGTTGAAAATGCAAAAATCGTTCATAAAAATAGTCGGAAAATTCGCAGGAAATTCCGTTTAGGGCGTTGCGGAACGATTCGAGGGTTTGGGGAGAATTTTCGAAAAATTCAAAACAAGAAGTCCCGACAAGACGGTTTATTTTTTGCTCGTCCCATTCCGTTCCGTCAAAATGAAGAAACACTCCCTGAGAGTTGATAGAAAAAACTGATTGTTGAGAAAAAGAAATGAGTCCTTCTAACAATTGCAGAGCAATTTCCGGCGTGATAATGGGTGCGTTAAGTGTTGTAGTCATGAAAAAACGGTTTAATCGAAATTTTTTTACTTGCGTGTGGTGTTATCTAAAACGGCGGGATATTGGACAATAGTGAATAAGTAAGGTGTGGGGACGAATTATACTGCGTTAGAGTATTTTCCGAGTAACTACTGTAAAAATTTCTTTCGCCCCGCAAGGGGCAATGCGTAACAACCTACCGCAACGCGGTGGGGAATGACACACACGAACAATCGCCCTGTAAGGGCAATGGAAAATTGAAAACAATTTTCTATAAGGTGTTGATTTAACAATTTAAGTATAAAATCTAGTGGCGGTTGTAATCCACTGCCCCTTCAGGGCGGCGTGCTGTTGGGACTATCCCGCTGCGTTGCGGCGGGTTGTTACGCAATGTCCTTTCAGGACGAAATACATGTTAAAGTAAACGTCGATGAAACTCATAAACTAAATAGACAAATTACTACCTTTTTCATTTTATCACATTTTTTTGTTTAAAAATATTTCAACTTCAGTTGTTTTCTGAATTTATTAACTAAAATACTTTTATGTTAACCAGAAAACAGGTATAATCGTTTTTTTCGTTTATTTATGACGTTGCGAATTGGTTTTCAATTCTTATGATGATTTGAAATGAACGATACTTTTCCCAAACGGCGGCGAAACGAACATAAACACAAACCTTATTAACTATTTATTTTATACATTTTGCCCAATCTGACATCAAAATTTAATATGGTTTTGCTCAAAAAGTAGAACGCTATAAAATAATTGTTGTTGAACACACACCGTATTTTACGTATTTTTTGCATTATCACATTTTGGAAAGGGCAGAATACGAAAGGAGATTTGATTATTACTGATATTATTTCATTAATTCGGAGCGGACCGCACATTAACCCTTCTTTATTGGCTGCTGATTTTGCTCATTTGGAGCGGGACATCTGGTGTTTGGAAGAGGCAGGGGCGAAGATATTACATCTTGACATTATGGACGGTCATTTTGTACCGAACCTAAGTTTTGGAATACCGGTTGTTGAAGCGATTCGGCGTTCGACGCAATTACCGTTGGACGTTCACTTAATGCTTCAAGAGCCGAAAAAATATCTTGCGTCATTTCGTCATGCGGGGGCTGATTTTCTTTCCGTCCATATAGAGGTTGCTCCGGATCCGCGGTCATTGTTTGATGAGATTCGGAAATTGGGGGCGATACCGGGCATTGTTTCCAATCCACCCACTCCGGTTGAGGCGATTTTGCCGTACGTTAATGATTGTGAACTTGTTCTGACAATGAGTGTGATGCCCGGTTTTGGGGGACAGACATTTGATTCACGTTCACTCGACAAAATACGCCGGATTCGCCGTATTGCGAACGAAAATATATTTATTTCGATTGATGGTGGTATTGGCGAGTCAACTATTGCTGCCGCAGCGGCGGCGGGAACCAATCTTTTTGTTGCGGGAACTGCGTTACTTGGAAAACCGGATATCAAAAAACAATTCCAGCGATTGAAACGACTTATTGTAGATGAAAATTGTTGATTCCACCGATTAGACCTTTCACAACGGAATCGTAAAATCATTTCCGCTTCGAGTTGGTTCTATCGGTAATTTTTCAACAGATTTCCACATCAAGGGCAATTTTTCGTAAGGAATATGCGGAATTTCAAAACCTTGCCGAATTGTCAGATGAACGGTTCCGTTGCCGTAACGTTTGGCAATTGTTGTTGTATGCAGTTTTTCCAGTAATCATAAGAAATCATGTGGTGAAAGGTGTTTTGTGTTTTTCGTGTTAAAAAAATAGTTGTTTGTTGACGTTGCAGAGTAATTTAGTTTTTTTAAAATTATGCGTTTTATCATATTTTTGTTTGAGATTTTTTATTTATCAATGGTATTTGCGCAGGATGTTGAATTACATCCCAATCCTGAAGTTCCCGTTTGGAATCTCATTTTCAACGGAATTGAAAAGACTCAATCAATGTCGTTAACTCCACAACTGCAACAAGTTTATGCGATTCGTATTGACACTACGATTAATGGAATTTCTTTTTTTTCAACACCAAGAGCAGAAGAAAATTATGAGCCGGAAAAAAGAGAAACCGTTCGACAACAAGCAGATACTTTTCTTCAAACGTATGAACTTCAAGTTGCCGTAAATGCGAATTTTTTTACTATTCCGAAAGGTGAAACTTATTCGACTTCCGGTATTGCTAATCTTGTTGGATTAGCCGTTTCCGAAGGAAAAGTTGTTTCACCTCCCGCACAAAAATTTCAAATCCCTCTATTTTGTATTTTCAAAGACGGGCAAATAAAAATTACCGAAGAATTGCCTGAAACAAACCTCTCTAATATTTCAACAGCGGTTGCCGGAGGTCCGATACTTTGTCGTAATGGCAAGATTCTTATACCTTCTATCAGTAATTCCAATGGTCCTATTCCCGTCAAAGACCCTAATGGTTTTATTCATCCCAGAACGGCAATCGGTATTTCTCAGGACAAACGTTATGTTCTCTTGCTTGTAATTGATGGTCGTTGCCCCAATTACAGTGTTGGTGCGACATTAGAGGAAACCGGTGCATGGCTTCGATTTTTTGGGGCATGGGACGGATTGAATCTTGATGGCGGCGGTTCAACAACATTAGTTGTTCAAGGAGAAGCGGGAAAACCTATCGTTTTGAATCGCCCCAGCGATAAAATTCTTCGATATAACGGCAATCATTTAGGAATCAGAGCACTACCGTTATCACAACAACCATGAATTACAGAAGAAAAATTTGTAATATTTCTGCAGAGTTTTCGTTAACAGCTCATGTTACGCACTGTAGATCAAAAAGTCGGCAAAACATACATCAACATCGGAATCGTCAAATAATAGGTAATATTTCATCGGCAATCATCAGATGGGCGACTTTTCGCTGAAAGGTTGTGTCGGCGTACTCGCCGACAGTGAATTAAATGAACGATGGCAAATGGTGTTGCTTTCCGTTTTGGAGTCAATGAAGAGTCAACCGGCGCGACCCTTCAGCGAAGTTTCTGATAAATAGCCCACTCCTTTCCGTGAATTTTCGTGTGTTTCGTGGTTAAAACGAACTTATCAATGCTTGGACAACTAATACGGTAGAATCAGGAAAATTCTACCGAAACAACGCAAAAAAATTTTTCCACTTGACATCTGGTTTCATTTCCTGTAAGATTCGAATCTGATTTAATTGCGATACGTCGTTCATTCTTTGCCGTATTGTTTTGCGGTGAACGTTTTGCAATGATTTCAATGAAGCCTTGTATAAGGAACACGACAATGAAAAACTTTGTTACATGTTTGGTTGGATTTTTTGCCATGTTTTTGGTGAAAAGTCAAATGTTAAAATGGAAAAGTCAGGGGGTGGGGGGCAGTCTATGGTGAAAAGGAAAAATTAAACGAAGAGTTTTCTCTTAATAAACACAACTCTTCAAATATTTTTTCTTTAATCCGTTCTTCACGGTTCGGCTTTACCTTGGTCGAACTTCTTGAGGTGATTGCGATTATTGGCGTGTTAATCGCACTTCTGTTGCCGGCGGTTCAGGCGGCGCGTGAGGCGGCAAGACGAATGCAATGTGCCAACCATTTGAAACAATTAGGGATTGGGATTCACAATTTTCACGACACGCAAAGTGGAATTGTCCCTTCCCATGTCGGAATTTACCGGGTATCCGTGTTTATTCTGCTCATGCCGCACATTGAACAGCCGGCAGCCTACAATGAATTTACCTCGCTTCCCGATGGTTTGGGAACGAATCTGCGCTCGGGTACCAGTACCACCGAACACACTGATAACACCGACGTCTGGCTCAATGTGTTTTCGGAAGATGTCAAAAAAGGAATAACGGGCATTTCGTACTATTATTGTCCTTCGCGCCGTTCACCCGGAATAAACAACCAATTAACAACATGGCATCCGGGACCTCAACATGATTACGCGATTGTTGTTACGGGAAGTGATGGGCGAAACAGTCACCAATATCCGACCGGTAATTGGTGTTATTACCAGTATGCCAATAATCATAATGAACAGTTTATGCGGGAAACTCAACACGGTCCGATTCGCGGGGCAATACCAAATGAAGCCGTAACAGGATCACAATTTAATTACGCCACCTATTCGTATAAATATAAAAATTACAAAATTCGTGATGATTTCGCGTGGTGGGCAGACGGAACAACCAACCAGATTATCATGGGAGAAAAACATATTCCGATACAATATCTAAACCAATGCAGTGTCGGCGGACAGACGTGGGATTGTTCCTGGCTTTGGATTAACGATTCAAGTAAATGGTCGATAAGCAGGTCTTCTGTAACAGATTATCCTTCTATCGCACGTCATCCGCGTGCAGAAGTTACTCCTGACAATGTTTATGATATTGCTTTTGGGAGTTATCATGCCGGTATTACCAATTTTCTGATTGGAGACGGTTCTGTTCGATCGGTAACAGTTATGCTGCTCAATGATTTGTTTCATTATCTTTGTGTCGTGAATGACGGTAATTCGGCAACACTTCCTTAATTTTTATTCCAATTTTACTATGAGAGTTAAATCATTTACATTATTGTTGTCTATCTGTTTCGGTATTTTGCTATTGATTGGATGTTCGGATCGGGTTCATGTTTCCGGAATGGTTTTGTTACGGTCAGGCGAACCTGTTACGAAAGGGTTGGTAGTATTCGAAAACGAAAAAATTTCGGGTATTAGCGATATTAAAACGGACGGTTCCTATTCTATCGGACTGATTAAACCCGGTGAAGGAATCCCGCCCGGAACTTACAATATTGCGATTCAGGCAACAGGAACAATGGGCAATATCCCAATGAACACGGATATTACCGTTTCATCAGACTCTCCGCCTAAAATCGTTGCGGAAACATCACAGATTGATATGAAATACGCCCTGTCGCGAACCTCCGGTTTGAGTATTACCGTACAAGCCGGAAAATCAATGAATTTTGATATTATTGTTGATCCTCCGAAAAATTGATGTTATCAAAATTCATTGGACGGTTTCGCAGGTATTGCAGAAAAGGAGTTAATCCTGTATCTTTGATGTGCTTTTCACTCGTTAAAATTTTGTAATTATTCAGTGGAATTTTCCTGATTCTACCGGATTTAGGTGTCCAAGCATTGAAAAGTTCGTTTTAAACACGCAACACACGAAAAATCATGAAAGAGGTGGGCGATCCCTTCGCTGAAGGGTCGCGCCGGTTGACTCGGCATTGACTCCAAAACGAAAGGCAACTCCATTAACCGTCGTTCCTCAGATTCACTGTCGGCGAGTACGCCGACGCGACCCTTTAGCAAATAGCAAAAGGTCGCCTACCTTATGCTGCCCACCTTACGATTGTTTACGAGGTTTTTCGTATCAATCCGGTGAATTGTTACACTAACTTTTAACAAAAATTTCGTGTTTGAAAAACGGTTTACGTTTCCATTTTCATTTTTTACAATTTCAAAAAAGTAACAGGAGAATTTTTTATGAAAAAAATATTTGTAACTCAAACGTCCCGAAGGCAATTTATTCAATCGACGGCAGGGATTACGGCAACAATGTTTGCGTCCCCGTTTATTCTTGCGGAAGAGGCGAAAGGGGCGAATGACCGGATTGGTGTTGGTGTTGTCGGTGCAGGCGGAATGGGAAGCGGCGATGCCAAAAATGCGGCGCGTTTTGGTGAAATTGTTGCGGTTGCCGACGCCGACACCCGACACGCTGAACATCTAAAAAATACTTATAACGGTAAGCCGGTTGTTTATCAGGATTATCGAAAGTTGCTTGAAAATAAGGATGTCGATGTCGTCATTCAGGCAACACCGGATCATTGGCATACAAAAATTAATGTTGACGCAATGCGTGTCGGAAAAGATGTTTACGGGGAAAAACCGTTCAGTCTGACGATTGACGAGGGCAAACTTGTTTGTAAAGTTGTCAAAGAAACCGGACGTGTTTTTCAAACCGGAACTCAACAGCGAAGCGGAAAAGAATTTCAAACGGCGGTTGAACTGGTTCGCAACGGACGTATCGGAAAACTCAAACGAGTTCTTGTTGCGTTACCTTATTATAGTTCGTGGGGCGGTCCGTTTGCGCCAGCCGAAATTCCGGCTGAACTTGATTGGGATTTGTATCAAGGGCAAGCACCAACTCATCCGCATATTCCGCAACGGACACACGCCATTTTCCGTTGGTGGTACGAATATGCCGGAGGAATGGTTACGGACTGGGGCAACCATCATATTGATGTTGCTCATTGGGGAATGAACTGCGATTATTCGGGACCGTTATCGGTTGAAGGTCGGGGAATTTTTCCGAACGAAAATAAACCGGACTGTTTCAACACACCGGACAGATTTTTTGCTGTACTGAAATATCCTGAAGATATTGAGTTGTTCTTTTACACGGTTTTTGCGGAAAAACCGGGATTTCACGGTTCGACCGGACATCAGGAAACAACCAAAGAACAACTCAATTGGTTGTTCGGCGAGAATTGCCCGCAAGAGATTCACGACAATAAACGCAACGGAATTATGTTTATCGGCGACAAGGGCAGAGTGTTTGTCAATCGCGGCGGGTTGTTCGGTAAACCGGTCGAAGAACTCAAAGAAAATCCGTTACCGGAAAACGGTTGGAAAGTCCAGCCGAGCGGCGACCACATGAAGAACTTTTTCGATTGTGTACGCGACCGCAAAACAACAGTTGCTCCGGCGGAACTGGAACATCATTCAGTTTCAGCGTGTCATCTGACCAATATTTCGATTCGTCTTGGCGGTCGGAAATTGCAGTGGGATTCCGTCAAAGAGGAAATCATCGGCGATCCCGAAGCCAATTCCATGTTGAAACGCGAACAACGGAAACCCTATCAAATCGGATAACTATAAACAACTTCTAAAAACCTATTTTTTGACAGGATTTACATGATAAAAAATCAAATAAAATCCAGTAAATCGTGTCTATCTTGTCAAAAAATAATCTTTGCTATTTGTTAAAAGTTTTTAACAACAAACCGCTCTTACAATAACACTCGCCCAAATGAATATTCAAAACTCCTAAAAAATAGTTAAACGAATTTAAGAGAGTTGGTAGTAGGTCTTTCTTTGAATCGTCGTATTTGTTATGATTGATAGGTGTGGATATTGTGCCAATGAGTGAATTTGGGCGTGCGGATATTTTTTTACAACGTAGTCCAAATTTTCCGCAAATTAAAAATTGCCCAAAAACGTTCGGAAGGGTTGGAGCAATTGAAACAATATGTCAATTCCTCCCGTTTGAAAGACCGTCCTGACATGAAATCCGCGTTGATTGTCTTTGTCGGAAAAATAATCACGAGATTGTAATAAATTCGTAATAATAACACAAAACAAATCTATTTGATATGAACTCAACACAAATTAAGCGATTACCTTATGGTACGTCGGACTTCCGTAGTATTCGCACGGAAAATTATGCTTACGTTGACAAGACATGTTTTATCGAGACACTTGAGCGTGAGAGTAATAAAAACCATTTTTTTATTCGCCCGCGTAAGTTTGGTAAGAGTTTGTTTTTTTCTATGCTTTCGTATTACTACGATATTAATTATGCGGATCAATTTGAGCGGTTGTTTGGCGATTTGTATATTGGTCAACATCCTACGCC
>JAISBG010000765.1 GCA_031266315.1 Planctomycetaceae bacterium
AGATACTGGATTATCTGGATTCCATGGGAGGCGACGATTTAAACCAGCTCACAAAACTACGCTCCCTACTAAAAAAATGCTTGCCAAACTTTGTAAAAAATGTGTAGATACTTTTGGTCAAAGACCTGCGGTTATCGAAATAAAGCCCTATCGGGCTAGTCGGTGTTTCGAAAATAGTTACTGGGAAAATACCCGATACAACTCAATGCAGTATAAAATAGCCGCTCATTTAAAACAACTACTGAAATAATAATTTTATATTATCATTTGATCGTCTGATTATCGTGTGTTTTCAGGGGCAAGTCGGCTAATGCCGACGCAATCTGGGATGCAGAAACAGCCTCCGTTTTGTAGAACAGAAATAGTAAATATAAACTATCTCTCAATCCGATAAGAGAAAGAAAAAGAACACTCATCGGAAGACCATATATAAACAAATATGTTAATCGTTCTGATTGTGCGGTATGTTCCCAATAATTTTTAAGTGTTGTTTCGATTACGTTTTGTTTATCCATTCCTATTGAAGTAATAAGCCTTGTTTCCAATGTTTCAGAAAACATAAAAAAATCGTAATGAGATATAGCAACAAAATAGATAACAAATACAGAAATACATAATATAATAAAAAAATTTAAAACCAAGAAAGAGACAATAAATAAAGCTCGTTTTCTGAAATCAAATTCTCTTTTGTAATAAAAAAAATAATCATCGTTTGATACAAATAAAATTAAACATAAAATAATTCCTAAACAACCCAATAAACCATGACAACCTAATAGACCACCTAGAATCCAAAACAAATTTTGTTTTGTGTCAATAAAATCTTCCCAATATTGATAAAGACATTCCCTAACTATTATCTGCTTCTCAACTCCGACAGCAGATACAAGTCTTTTCTCTAACCCTTCTGTAAAAAGAGACGGATCACAAAAAACAAATATATGTCCAGAAAGTGTTATGAATGTTAAAAAACATATCATAACATTTATGATCATTAAATTAACGACAAGATTTGTGGTAATAAATTTGTAACTATTCATTGAGGATTCTTTCCAGACAACTTCATTATCTCATTTTTGTTTATTTTGTAAAAGATAATTTTTTAATGAGGTAATGAAGTTAGTATATTTTTTACCGTTTTTGCTACTGAGGTTTTTTTGTCAAAAAAATTAGGTTAAAAATGAGGTTGCGAAAACTTAATTTCGATCATTCAAATAATACGAAATATAATCCTAACACAGTATATTGTACTTTTAAGATGTTCTGATTATTTTTTATTTTTGAACAGTAATTCGATTTCTTTTAAGTTCAAGGCGCGGTTCCAGATTCGGAGTTCGTCAATATCGGCGTTTAGTTGCGGTTTGCCATTTCCGGTTCCGTCCTGACCAATATTCCATGACAATAATGTGTCAATATTACCGCTCAACTGTCCGAAACTTTTTCCGAGATTTTCGTCAACCAGACTTTCGTTGCAGAAAAATAATCGCCCCTCTGGACTTCCCGCAAAAAGTGTTGCGTTATTTTTTCGATCAACTGTTACAGCACAGAACCACCAATCGTTTAACGTAAGAAAAATCTGTTTTACGTCAACTCGAAGTTTGTCCTTGTTGGCAATATTGAATCCGATAATGTTTCCATTATTCGCCGATGAGGGATTGGCAAAGAGGCACCATCCGGGATTTTGACCCGATAACCAATCTTTATTGCCGATAAAAACCGGATCATTTTCCTGAACTGTTGGTATTCGAGTCCAAAACGCAACAGAAAAATTTCCATCCGTTCCAAATTGTAACGTTTTAGGATTGCCAAGTGTTACGAATTGCGGTTGTTCGCTTTTGCGAATCTCAAGATAACCGTTTCGCTTTCCGCCGGTTGATTTAATTACCGCTTTCCGGTTTTCGGCGGTGATTGGTTCGGAATGTTGCGGAGCCTTATTTTCCAGATTGCCGTCAAAAGGAAGATAAACAAGAAGTCCGTCCTCAATGGGTTGGGCGGAAATAGAAACCGTGTTGTTTTTTCCGCGAGCGGAACCGTCGAGCAGACCTTCTTTTTTCATTTCCGCAACATCAAACCCGAAATGATCCAAAACCGTAACCGCAACATCCACGCAACACGGTTGTCCCTGCATTTCGCCCTGAACGATATTTTTACCGGAAATCATGAGCGGAATCGTATAATTTTCGGAACGCATGGCGCCATGTCCGTTGATCCAGCCGCCGTGATCGGAAGTAACAACAATTAACCAATCTTCTTTGGCAAAATTGGGACGTTTTTTAATTGTATCAAGTATTTGACCGAACCAACCGTCAATTTCCTCAATTGTTTTGATATAATGATCGTGTTTCGTACCGGGGAGACAGTATCCGCCGCTGTGACCAACCGCGTCCGGTTTATCAATATACCAGAGTATCACATCAATATCGGTTCCTTTTTTCCAATTTTCCGTTTCAAATGAACCGTCAAGAATGGCAGGAATCCGTTGGCTGTTTATTTCATCAGCACCTTGCAACGACAAATCACAAAGATTATTTTCCGACACAAGTATTTTATCGGGTTTCCATTCGTACAAAAAGGCGGTTGATTGATCGGGATTGCGATTTTCGATACGAGTCAGAAATGTTTTGTACGTTGCACTGATATTTTTTTCGTTGTAATTTTTGTACAAATCATTGTTGGGAACCAGCGTTTTTTGTGCGGTTACTCCGGTTGCAATAGCGGTATGGTTTGGAGCACTGATTGTCGGGGCATCTTTGATTGTGTGCGCCGACAACGACCAAGTTCCGTGATAACCTTCCGCCCATGAACCGTTACAAATCGAATCGAAATTCGGTGTTGTTGCCATCAACATAACGTCGGCTCTTGCCCCGTCAAGCATGATCGTCAACGATTTCGGCACTCCTTCCGCACAAAGCGGCAAAACAACCGTAAACAATACAAATATTGTCGGAATAATATATTGAATAAAAAAATTTTTCATCTTTGTAAACCTTTCTAAAAATGAAACGTAAAGATATTGTGTTAGGATTAATGTTTTTCTTTGGGAAAAAGTTTTTCAAGTTCTTCATTCAGTTGTTGTCCGCGTGTCTCCAGAGCAATCACCTTGCCGTCGCGTCCGATCAACACCATTGTCGGAATACCGTCAATGCCGTAATAATCGGTAATGCTTTCATTGCCTGCGTCAATAAACTGTTGATCATCTAAAATTGTCCAAAGTGTGCTGCTTTTTTGTAAATGTTCTTTCACTGTTTCCGTTTTATCCCAAACGGCAATTCCGATGATTTCAAAACCGCGGTCATGGTATTTTTCCCAGTTTGCTTTCATGTTCGGCACTTCCCCAAGACAGGGACCACACCATGTCGCCCAAAAATCAATGAGAACAACCTTTCCGCGAAATGGTTCCCAATCAAATTTTGTACCATTTATGAAATAACCTTCTATTTTCATTTC
>JAISBG010000767.1 GCA_031266315.1 Planctomycetaceae bacterium
GAACTTCTTGTGGTGATTGCGATTATTGGTGTGTTAATCGCACTTCTGTTACCTGCGGTTCAGGCAGCACGTGAGGCGGCAAGGCGGATGCAGTGTACCAATCATCTCAAACAATTGAGTATCGCTTGCCACAACTACCACGACACCAATCAAGGGCTTGTCTCGGCAAGTGGTCAAGTGATCGGAAAAACTTCCGGTTCGCTAAATTTTGACCGGTGGAGTGGTTTGATTTCACTGTTGCCGTTTATGGAGCAAGATGCTCTTTATGGACGTTTTCGCACAGAAGATGTTTATAATCCTTCTGACCGTCCCGTTTCTTCTAATGTTGCGCAAGGCGGCGGGCTTAACAATCCTAAACTTATTCAGATTGTTACATTACTTTGTCCCTCTGATGGTAATGGCAAGTTCCGGCAAGACCCTTACGAAACCGGACGAACAAATTATCGTATGAATCTCGGCGACCGTCCTTCTTCCTTTGGCAGCGCGAATACGACCACCGGATCCACTGCATATATTGGTTTGGGGCGTGGTGTGTTCGGTTATCGTACATGGTATAACTTGTCGATTGTCTCCGACGGAACAAGTAATACCGCTTTGTTTACAGAACGAGCTCTCAGCGCAACTTCAACAACAATGGTGGTGATTATAGGCAGTATCAATAATCTTGGAAGTGTTTTTTCCGGTACAAATGAAAATAAATATCTCTCAGACCGCAGTGTTTGTTTGAATACACGTAACGGAAATGAATACAAATCCTCTATCACTGGTGTTACAAATCCTACCGATTATTGGGGATTTTTGGGTTGGAATTTTGTTGATGGACATTTTCTTTGTAGCGGTTTCCACACGGTTTTACCGCCAAACTCTCCGGCTTGTTTGAATCGTACCAACGGCGATATTGGTATTTTCACACCGACAAGTTATCACAAAGGCGGTGTGAATCTCGCTTTGGCAGATGGTTCCGTCCGATTTATTTCTGAAACAATAGATGCCGGTACTGCCAACGCCGCTGTCAATTCAGGAGCATCGTCATTTGGTGTTTGGGGCACACTTGGTTCCCGCGACGGCGGAGAAAGTGCCGCTTTTTGAACAAAATTAAACTATTTTCATTTTTATAACAAATTACAAATTATACTGCATTAGTCATAAAATTAGTATTTTTATAACGATTCAGTGTAATTTTTGTTAAAAGTTTGCATGACTATTTACTTTTACTTAATAGGTACAAAAAGCGGAGTAGCCCGATAGGGTTTCATTTTCATAACCGCAGGTCAAAGACATGAGGTTACGAAAATATAGCCCTATCGGGCTATTCGATTTTTCGGATCAACCCAGAAAATAGTTATTTGAAAAATACCAAATACAACCCTAACACAGTATAAAATTATGTATCCTTTACGAATTTTTGTTATTCTTTTTCTGTTGGCATTTCACGGTTGTCAGCAACGACCGGAAGGAATGCCGACAACCGTTCCTTGTCAAATTACTGTTCTTAAAAATGGTGTACCAATGGAAGGAATTGATGTTTCACTTCATTCACATGGAGGAAATGGTACGTTAAGTATCATGGGATTGACCAATGCACAAGGTATTGCTAAAATCCAAACTCATTCGGTAAATTACAAGGAATCCGGTGCTCCTGTTGGAAGTTACAAAATAACTATTGACAAACCGGTTCAACTTCCGCCGGACGGTGTTGATGATTCGAAACTTTCCGGCAAAGAATTAAACGATTATTTGACCAAACGGGAAGCGGAACTGGAAAAAATCCGAGTCGTTCCCCAATGGTTAACTGTTTCGTCTTCAACACCGTTGGAAATTAAAGTCGAACCCCAAACCGGTGGAGAGCAAACCATTGATCTAAAAGATTTTTCCAACAACCCCTAACCACTTTTATGTAACTGTCTATTTTATTTATGGATTCAATAGACAGTTACATTTTTATTACTCTAACTCCTTTGTTTATTTATGAAACCAATTTTATTTTGTCTCGTTTTTTGGGCAACAATTATGTCGGTTTTCGCTCAAGAAAAACCAGTTGGCGATGGAATTACCGACGATACGGCGGCGATTCAAGCGTTGCTCGATGTCGGTGCGAATACGGTGTATCTGCCGCCGCCGCCGAAATGTTATTTGATTAGTAAGCCGTTACGGATTCACTCCGACCAGACGTTACGGCTCGATCCCAACACAACTGTACGTCTTGCCGACGGAGCGTGTCAGTATTTACTCGTCAACGATGATTTTGAAAACGGCAACAAAAATATTCAAGTCATCGGCGGTATCTGGGACGGAAATAATGTTGCACAAACCTGTATTTACCATGAACGCGCTAAACGAACAGAAACATTTAGTCCCGATAAATATATCGGTTGTGTGATGTTATTTCTGAATGTTAAAAATTTACGTGTCGAAAAATTAACGATCAAGGATTCTGAAACATTTGGAATTCATATCGGTAAGATTCAATGGTTTACCGTACAAGATATTGTTTTTGACTGTAACGGAAAGCGTCCTAATATGGATGGTGTTCATATTGCCGGTAATTGCAGTCAAGGACGTGTTGCGAATATTCAAGGTAACACAAATGACGATATGGTGGCTCTTAATGCCAATGATTCAGAGGTTTTCGAAATATCACGAGGACCGATTACTGATATTCAGATTGACGGACTTTTTTGTACAAATGGTTACACTGCAGTACGGATACTCTCCGCAGGGGATCCGGTAAAACGTGTTCGCATTTCCAATATTTTCGGTTCATTCCGTTACAATGTTGTCTCATTTACTCATCATAATGTTCACCCCGGACAACCAATCGTGTTTGAAGATATTGTGATTGACGGCATTTTCTCGGCGAAACAATTTGAAAAAGATGTTAAACCGGAACCTTGGAATGAAGAAGCCCGTCGAAGCCATGCAATTATTTGGATCGCGTCAACAGCTTTGGTTGAAAATTTAACCGTGCAAAATCTTTCCCGCCGCGAATGGATGCCCAACACGGCTCCAACCATTTTGATTGACGCAACAGCAAACGTCAAAAATCTCCGGCTTCGCGATGTCGAACAAGTTAATAAATCCGAAACGCCACTTCCATTGATTGTCAATAATGGAACGATTAACCGGCTTTTCCTCAATAGTGTTACAGTTAGCGAACCGGAAGGACAACAACAAACCGAAACCATTACCGGGAAAGGAAATATTCTGGAAACAATCGGTAATGTTATCAAATAAATTTCGTAACTATTCACACGCTGAAAAATTGGTGAGCGATTCGCCCGCTGGACGGTCGCACCGGTTGAGTCTGACTCGACACCAACAGACAAGACTCCTTTTACCGTGTTTTGATTCAATAACAGAATATTTATGAAGGTCGCGCCGATTGGAGTTCAGTAACAACTCAACCGGCGCGACCCTTTAGCGAAACATCGCCTACTTTTGGTTGCGGCTATGTCGCATCGGAGTGTTCCCAAAAAAATTCCGAAACAATCAGAAAAAACAATTGATGATAAGTTTGGGATTTTTACAGTCCTCTGGACTCGGCATGGGCAGGAGTCGAAATTGCCCCCCAAATACCTGCTGTTGATTCACCCTTCCATGTGTATCCGTCACCAGCATTGCCGAGTTCTTCTCCCAACTTTTTGTTGAGATTTCCGCAATCAATCGTTTCATTAATAAATCGGACAGAGCCGTCACACAATGAAGTATTGGCTCCTCCCGCATGATAACTACTAACAGTCATCGCATAAGCGTCTGTATGCCGTGCTTTGTTGGTATCGTCATAATTACCGGAACTACAAGCCGGTTGATTGGGCGGAAGCGATGCCGTAAAGCCAGTGTAAGGCGGATGTGCATGCATCCAATATGTACCTTTAGTTTCTTCAACATCTGTTACATTGAGCATTCCGCCAGTACCTCGAGTAGCGGCACAATCTGCCGCCGCACCTCCCATAATATTTGTAATATTCAAGGCGATACTTCCACGCACCGAATGATCGCCGGAACCATTTTCCGAAACACAAATCTCCGCAAAACAGAGCGTATTACTTAATCCATCTGAAATATAAGCAAAATCAGTTTCACCAAGTGCATTGCCATTCCAGTCCAATCCCGGACGGAAAACCCCTCTTGGAGATTTCCAATAATCATCGAAAGACCAATGATATGCAATCATCCAATCGCCCAAATTCGCATGATAACTAGTGCGAGCTTCTGTCTGACTCCCAGAAGTAATACGGGCATTCGGATCCGAAGGACAACAGAGAGAAGTAATAACCATACCTGCCGGAGAAACAAGATCACTACCTTCGTAATTCCATTTCATTGGTTTAACAATCAGACCAGGACCATATTTAGCAGCATCAGTACTGGGATAAGGAATTGATGCAAGTGCTTGTAGTCCGGAAATGGTTGTGTCATAAATCGCCTGTTGCTCACAATAGGGAAGCAATACCGTCAGGCAACTGTAAACATCGGTTTGAGGAAGCCGATTCGATGTGCCTTGTTTTTTAAAAGCAAGCCAAATCGGATCGTAACCGTTACACGGTATCCGCTTGTTCGTACTTTCGAAATTGTGGACGGCAAGCGAGAGTTGTTTTAGGTGGTTGGTGCATTGCATCCGTCTTGCGGCTTCTCTTGCCGCCTGAACCGCAGGCAACAGAAGTGCGATTAAAGCACTAATAATCGCAATCACAACCAACAGTTCAACAAGGGTAAAAGCCAATCGACTTAAGCCCCTCACCCTCCCTAATTTGACAGAAACGGTTTCGTACT
>JAISBG010000813.1 GCA_031266315.1 Planctomycetaceae bacterium
ATGCGTCAACCCGACGTGTTGGAGTGTCAATCCAGTAAAAAGTGTTACCGTCCGGACTCCACGCAAGACCATTGGAATTAGTGGCTCCGGTGATTGCAGTTCGGCAACCGTGTCCGTCCAGAACATAAAGCGACGCTCGATTCGGTTGACGCCGCTTATTGAGTGAACCAAACCAAAAACGACCTTCCAGTGAACATTTGCCGTCATTGTAACGATTTTCAGGAATTTCGGATTCGGGGTGAATTTTTGTGTTTGTTTCAATAATTTCTATGCCGCTTGCACTCAGCCGAATTTCTTCGATTCCGGTTTGCGCGGCAAGTAGAAAATTTCCGTTGCGGCAAGGAACCAAACATCCGGCTTGGTCGGCAAGCGGGAATGATTCTTCGTTGCCGTTTGCCGGATCAAAACGGTGTAACAGTTGACCTTCAATGTCCAACCAATAAAGCCGTTTTTCACCGTCATGCCAAACAGGTCCCTCGCCAAGTAAAGCATGTGCCGGATAAAGAAGTTCCGCATGTTTATCCATTGTCATAAAATTTTAACGTTTCGTTTTTTCGATCGCTTGTTCGCAAGACGGAGAATCCGTGTTTTTTGCAACAGTATCCTTCATATCCATAACGAAAAAAGAATGAAAGGCAAGAAGAAAAGCCCCGCAAACAAGCATGGAATCAGCAATATTGAAATTCGGCCACGGATAGGAACCCAACATAACAAGAATCCAATCCCGAACCGCATAAACCGGTTCTCCATTTGCTCCATTATCCCAACGCAAACCATGTAAACCAAGCCGGTCATAAAGATTTCCGATAATTCCCGCAACAATTAAACCCAACGTAACAACAAGAAACCAACTTTTCCATGCGGAATGAATCATCCAAACTAAAATTCCAATCAAGAAAATAAACGAAAAAAGAGTAAGCCAAAAAATTTGTCCTTGTCCCATTCCGAACAAGGCTCCTTGATTCAAACTCGTTTGAAACCCCAGAACTCCTTCCCAAAGCCAATAAACACCGGAAAGTTCCGGCTCTTCAATAAAACGATACATTCCGGGCATTCCGATTTCCTGAAATACCCGATTTTTCGTTTCTAAATCAGCAACAACTCCAATTACCGTTATCGCAAGAAAAAATAGGATACGAAAAAGGAAACAGAAAGAAAATAGAGAAGAATTAACCTGTTGCTCCAAACGATTCACCTCTTCAGGGCAAACAGAAGCGTTGGTTTTATTCGGGCTTTTATTGGGGGGGTCAGTAAGATTTTTCATACGTTCAAGGTAAAATAAAATTACAGTATTAAATTTTTGTTTTGAATATTTTTTTAGTTTTTCTTTTTTTCGGCGACTTTCTTTTGGTATTCGTCAAAAGAAATCATTGTAAAAGTACGCTGAAATTCTTTTGCCTGATCAATCCGTTTTGTGTCGGTGTGATCCAGACGTAAAATAATTTTGTGAGAACTTTGCGCCTTGTCCGGTTTCGCCATCGGTACCTTGCCTTTGGGAAAAACGGAAACGGAAATCCGTGACGCAAACCGGTTTTTCTCGCGGAGAATCCGATTCACTTCAAGACGAACCAACATTGTCGTGAGTCGCGGATCAATCCGAAGATGAAGATAACACACCCAATCACAAGAATCAAAATATTGTTTTACAATTTCAGAATCGTTCAAAATATGCGTTACAAAAAGGTAATCAACCCAAGACGATTGCAGTGCAAGAGTTCCCGACACGTCCTCATATTCCGATGATTGAAAAACGGGTTTTACGGCAAAAGCGTTGAACGTGTTGGGGTCAAGATCAGGACTGGTCATTACTTGTTGACGTAACAGTTCGACTCTTTTTTTCGTTTCAGCGGCGTCGAGTTGCGTTTGAATTCGCAACACAGGATCAAGTAGCCTAAAAATTTGCTTGTCGGAATCAAAAAATGTAATTTCGCCATTCTCACCGATTAAACTAATAAAATTGCCGTTTAATAAAAAAATGGTGCTCGTAATTTTTTCCGGCGAACCTTCAACCTGTATTTCGTTGTCAATCCGAAATTCGGCGGCACCGGAATTTTTAACACCTGAATCCGAAATTTCCAAAAACAGGGAAAAGAAAACCGCAAACAGGACGAAATGTTTCTTGAATTGTTTGCTCATCGTAGTTTATTTTGAAGTATTAGGGTGAACCGATTTACCGGTCAATTGGTGGTTGAATATTATCGGCGGTGATTTTTCAAACCTATACCGTAGCCGGTATGGGCGATAGGCTTCGCCCTTGAGTAACCGCTTCACGTTGTTGCGCTTCCGCAATCAGCTTCGTGGATTTTAAAACGGCTTGAGTATAATAATAACATTTTATCCGCTTTTTATGCAATACCAATATTCTAGGAGGAGTTGCTAAAAATCCAATTTCAAACCGAACAATTTTTCTGATTCTACCGGATTAGGTGGGCGAAAAATCGCGAAATTGGTGGGCTATTTATCAAAAAGCCCGCTGGGCGGTCGCGCCGGTTGAGTCGTTATTGACTCCAAAACGGAAGACAACATAATTTATCGTTGT
>JAISBG010000814.1 GCA_031266315.1 Planctomycetaceae bacterium
CGTCGGCGATAGCCGACAGTGAACCGGATTAACGACGGCAAACGGTATTGCTTTCCGTTTTGGAATCAAATTACCGCCGTTAACAGGGGCAAGTCGGCTAACGCCGACGCAACCTTTTAACAAATAGCAAAAGGTTGCCCACCTTATGATTGCTGACCTTTAATTTTACGATTCCGGTGGGAAACACCGAATCCGGTAGAATCAGAAAAATTGGTCAAATTGTGTTTATTTTTTTATTTCAATATTTTAATTCATTAATTTTCGCATGAATCTTGTAATTGGTGGTATGGGTTTTTTGGGCAGTGAGATTGTCCGGCAACTTTTAGAACGTGGAGAAAAAGTTCGTGCTTTTTGCCGTCGTCAACCGGCAGAGCCAAGTCATGCCGAGATTGTTTTGGGCGATCTTTCTGACCGGCAATCGCTGTGCAATGCCTGTCGTGGTGTTGAAACCGTGTATCATACGGCGTCGTTGCCGAGTATTTCGGTTCATTGGAAACCGTTTTATGAAACCAATATTGTTGGAACTCAAAATGTTCTTGATGCCTGCCGTGAAAACGGAGTTCGGCGATTGGTTTATACAAGCAGTGCCAGCGTAACTTTCAATTGCCAACCACAAAAAGGCGTAGACGAATCGGCTCCTTACCCTGACCGTTGGCTGGCTCATTACCCGCACAGTAAAGCGATTGCAGAGAAAATGATTCTTGATGCTGTTTCATCGAATCACCAAAATTCAAATGTTCCGTTTTTGGCGTGTACGTTGCGTCCGCATTTGATAATTGGACATCGGGATCGGCATTTATTTCCGCGTTTATTTATGCGGGCAAAACAGGGGCGGTTGTTTCGGGTTGGCGATGGTTCGAATTTGATTGACATTATTTTTGTGGAAAATGCCGCGTTAGCCCATATTCAAGCCGCGAATGCCTTAACCGATTCTTCAAGTCCGGTAAACGGCAATACATATTATATTTCTCAGGGAAAACCGGTGAACTGTTGGAATTGGATTAACGAAATTCTGACAATCAAAGGACTTCCCAATGTCCAACGATCTATTTCATTGAAATTCGCATGGAAATTGGGTTGGATTTTGGAGGGCTGGTACAAATTGCTCCGTTTATCGGGTGAACCATTGATGACCCGATTCTTAGCCGCACAATTGGCGCAAACACATTACCTGAATATCTCAAAAGCAAAAAAAGATTTCGGTTACGAACCAAAACTGTCCTACGAAGACGGAATGGAATTGCTAAAACAAAATCTGTAATTATATCTCAAGTTACGCACCGTAGGTAAAAAAGTCGGCAAAACATACATTAACATTGGAATTTTGATGTCCGGTAGACTTACCCGCCGCGTTGCGGTGGGCTGGCTTGTGTTGCCCTTGCAGGGCGGAGGAAAACGCGCAATCCTACCGAGTTGATGTATCTTTGACCGACTTTTCGCCTACGGTGCGTAACATGAGTTAACCGGTGCAACCGCAGTATAGAAGTACCAGAATTTGCCATAAAAGTACCAGAATCTGCCGTAGAAGTACCAGAATCTGTCATAGAAGTACCAGAATTTGTTATAGAAGTACCAGAATCTATCAAGAAGTACCAGAATCTGCCGTAGAAGTACCAGAATCTGTCCTAGAAGTACCAGAATCTGCCGTAGAAGTACCAGAATCTGCCGTAGAAGTACCAGAATTTGTCCTAGAAGTACCGGAATCTGCCGTAATATTGCTTGCGCAAGCAGCTTTTTTGCTACTGAGGTTGTTTCGTCAGAAAAATTAGATTATAAATTGAGGTTGTGAAGAAAAAGGCACAGTGTTTTTATTACCTATTGACAACGAAAATCCGGTTTGATTGGTTCTGATGCCGAAGAAACGCAATTTTAGAACCATCAGGCGAGAAAACGGCGGCATACGGCAATAGAGTATTGGTCTCATCGGTTTTGGGCGTCAACCGGACTGTTTCGGTTTCTGAACTGATACAAACAGAATGATCCATAACGTGTGCAATATTTTTGCCGTCCGGACTCCAAGAGAACGCCGAAGTAATGTCGTGGTTGCCGTGAGTCCATTGACGCGGGCAACCGCCATTCGGAGAAATCGTCCAAATCTGGACAACCCCAACATCGTCCCGCATCAGAAACGCAATATTTGAACCGTCCGGCGAACTACGAACCCAATGTCTCACTCCCTGAACTCCGGGAAAATGCCAATCCGTTGTGTAACTCAAACGCCGTTGAGTAATTCCATACGGCGGAGCAGGTCGGCGCGTCAAAGTTCCTTCCAACGGCGTGTTGCCGGAAACGGCGAAGTGTTCCATCTGATCTGGAAGATCAACAACAAAAATTTCCGTAATAACTCGATTATCGTTTCCGATAACATCGCCAAGAAAGGCAATGGCTTTTTTTTGCCGTGAACCATCGGGTTTGAGGTAACCGTCAACACCAATCCACGCATCTTCAAAGGCTCTTTGAATTTCATCACTGCCCGGTTGCGGGTGATTCACGGTTTGAGAAACAAGAACAGAAAAATAAGAACCATCATGATTTCGCGGATGATTTCGGTTGACATGGACAGGATAAAGCGGAACCGCAACTCCAATATTCCGTTGATCAAAATCATGCGGCGGAGCGTTCTGGTTTTTGTCCAATAAATGAAGCAAATGATCGTTGTACGTAAAACTGATCCATTGACCGTCGCCGCTGAAAACGTGAACATGCGAACCGCCCCGCAATGCACCGGGCGAAAACGGCGGAACCACATTGCAAGCATCTAATATTTCCGCCTGACCGTTTGACGCAAGAATCATTCCGTAACGATGTTGAAACGAATAATTCCAATGTGCGTCGGGATATTCGGGACTGTGAATGAAAACAAGCCGATTCTCCACCGGTGAACAAGTTACAACTCCACAACAGGCTCCGTTTTTCGATTCATAAAGTGTTTCAACCTCTCCCGACTCAACATGAAGTTTTTCAATTCGTGTTCCGTCAAACACAGAACCATCTTTACCGCTTCGAACATCGTAAAACAAAAATTGACTGTCCGGCGACCAACAATTAATGTTTGTTAATTGGTTCGCACTAATTCGTGTTGTTTCTTGTTTCATTTTTCTCCTTTGTTCTATTCGATAATATTACAATTTTGGGGCAATATTTCAGTGGAATTTTCGTTAAAAGTAGGAAATTATCAGGTGGGCAATCCGCCCGCTGGGCGGTTGCGCCGGTTGAGTTTGCATTGACTCCAACACGGAAAGCAATACCATTTGCCGGCGTTCATCTGATTCACTGTCGGCACGACCTTTTAGCAAAAGGTCGCCCACCTTATGATTTGCTTATGAAATATTACCTTATTATTTGACTATTCCGGTGGGAAACACCTAATCCGGTAGAATCGGGAAAATTCCACTGAATAATTTCACATTTTTTATTTATTCCGTAGTCATTTTTCCCCAAATTCTGAAACAATCAAAAAAACTGTTGCGGTTTAAAACGGTTAATAACCGTGAACATTCATTTCCAGAGAGTAAAGTCCTTTTCTGGCGGTAATATATAATGTCTTGCGATCTTTACCGCCGAAACAGACATTTGCGGGGACTTCGGGAACTTTAATACGTTGAATTTCCTTACCGTTTGGGTTGAATACGTAAATCTGATCTGCCGTAATATAAATGTTTCCGCAATGATCAATCGTCATTCCGTCAACACCAATATTTGTGAACAAGGTTTTGTCCGATAACATTCCATCCGGTTGAATTGCGTAACGCCAAACTTTTCCGGCAACTTGATCCGTAATATAAAGCAGTTTACCATCCGGCGTTCCAACAATACCGTTTGGCTTCACCATATCGGTTACAACTTTCAATATCTTACTCTTGTCCGGCAAAATGTAATAAACATGTTCTCCGTCTTGAATCACTTTGTAGTCTTTACCGTAAACAGGATCGGTAAAATAAATTCCGCCTTTCGGGTCAATCCAAAGATCGTTGGGTTTGTTGAACCGTTTGCCGTCAAAAACAGAAGCCAACACGGTGCGTTTACCCGACTTATCGTACGAAACAACACAACCGGTTTCGCCTTCGCAAACAACAAGATCGCCGTTTTGATTAACGTACATTCCGTTTGCGTGGGCGGATTGTTCCACAAAAACCGACAGTTTTTTATCCGCAACAGACCAGAAATAAATTTTGCTGTTCGGATCATCAACGAAATAAATATCGCCGTTTGATGTTACGGCGGGACCTTCGGTGAACCCAAAACCATCAACAACCTTTTCAACCTGTGTACCTGTTGCAATAATCGAATCATCTGCAAACAACACCAACGATGTTGACAACATCGATATTACCGCAACACAACAAAGAACAAATAAAAATCGTTTCATAACATTACGTGGTTAAGTGCTTTAATTAAAAATTAAATTAAGTAAAATGTTTTAAGACCGCAGCAATCAGAGCGTTACGAAGAATTGGTTTTATGATGTAATCATTACAACCGGCATCCAAACATTTTTGGTGTTCTTCCGATAACGCATGAGCCGTCAACGCAATAACCGGATTCGTGTAACCCTTTTCACGCAGTTGACGGGTTGCCGTGTAACCGTCCATGACCGGCATTTCCATGTCCATTAAAATCATATCAAATCGTAAATCATTATTCAAGTTCTCCATAACAATTTCCACCGCAATTTGTCCGTTATCCGCTTCAACAATTTCCGCTCCTTCTTTTTTCATAATCAATGAAAACAAACGCCGAATATCTTTGTTGTCTTCCACTAAAAGAATTCGCCGTCCCGTAAGAGGACAAGACGGTGTTTTCGTTGCAGAATTGGAAACCGGCAAATCCGGCATTTCCGAAAGAGACATATTGTTTCCGAAATCAGTCGGAAACGATTCAAAAGGTATTTCATGGTCAAATTGTTGCGGTAATACCACCGTAAACGTACTTCCCAAACCTTCCCGACTCTTAACAATCATTTCTCCGTCCAACAGCCGAATCAATCGTTTGGAAATTGCCAAACCAAGCCCCGAACCGCCAAACCGCCGTGTTGTTTCGGAATCCGCTTGCCGGAATGGCACAAATAATGTTGACAAAATTTTCTGCGAAATACCGATGCCCGTGTCTTTCACGGAAAAAAAGAAACTGCCCTCAACTGTCACATTTTTTTTATGTTTATGGTGATGTTTATGTTCTTCTTCTTTTGCCGTATCTTTCGGGTCAGCAGGCACCCATGCAATTGAAATGGTAATTCCTCCTTGTCGTGTGAATTTAATAGCGTTACCGATCAGATTCATCAGAATTTGTTTAAGCCGCAATGGATCCGTATTCACAAATATTGGAAGCGGTGTTAGGATTTTTATCGAAAACGTTAGGTTTTTTGCTTGCGTCTGAACGGAATAAAGCATCGCTAATTCCCGAAAAAACGGTTGAACGGGAACGGCGATTTTTTCAACCTTCAACATTCCGGCTTCCAGTTTGGAAAACTCCAAAATGTCATTAAGAATCGAAAGAAGAAATTCCGCGTTACTCTGAATAATTTGCGTTGTGTTTTTGCAATATTTCAATGTTTTAAGGCAAAATTCCAATGTCGGAAGATTTTTTGTTTCCTCTGTTTCGTTTATTTTGTTTGTTTCATTTGTTTTATCGGTTTTGTCCGTTTCAATGGTTGTTT
>JAISBG010000882.1 GCA_031266315.1 Planctomycetaceae bacterium
ATACCACAGTTTTGCCACACGCATCGGCAACAAATAATAAAAGTCCTCTTTTCCGTGCCAGTGGGCAATGGGTGTCGAGCAACTATAATTGGGAGTTGACGGCAACAATGTCCCGTTGGGAAGATGGCTCTTCCAACCAATTTTTAGTTGGAGAAAAAAATATTCCGTTTGAAAGCCTGAACGCTTGCGAAGCCACTTCCACCGACACTTCAAAATCACTGGATTGTAGTTATCTAACAGCAAGTGATGCAACACAAGCTTATGGAAATGTTCGTCCAATAATTGTTCATCAAGATGATGTTGCTAATGCGGCAAACAGCGGAGCCGGTGTTTGGGGAATTTGGCGTCCCATTGATGAAATTTCAGGGAATACCCTCGGGGGAACTCATAAAACTAGGGTTTCTTTTGGAAGTTTCCATCCCGGAATTTGTCCGTTTCTTCTTGGTGATGGTGCGGTCGTGCCGGTTGCGGTAACAACAGCAACCCCAATCCTTTATAAATTTTCACACATCAACGATGGAAATACTGTAACATTACCCCAATAAATCGGTTGTTTTTCCGTAAGGAATGAATATCCGTTCGCTGAATGGTCATGCCGGTTGACTCATTATTGACTCAATCGGTATGCCCTAATATTGCTTACACCTGCAATATTAAGGGCGAATAGAGGTGGGCGATCCCTTCGCTGAAGGGTTGCGCCGGTTGGGTTATTATTGATACCAACAGGCAATACCCCTCCTCTGTAGTTAATTCAATAGTAGAATATTTTATTTTTAAAAAGGCTTACCGTTTTGGAATCAGTACCGACTCACCCGGCGCGACCCTTCAGCGAAGGGATCGCCCACCATTATTTACATTATTGTTTATTTCTTTGCGTGAATGGTTTACTAATTGTCAAGTGAAACGGTTGCTCCGTCATCACAGCGTCCGAGTTTTTGGTAGAGATTCGTGTCAATTGTTTCAAAAATCATTTGGACATTACCGTCACCGAAAGCATGGTTCGCACCGCCAACATGGAACGAATTAAAACCACCAACCTGAAATTGTTCCGGTAATTCTGTTGACCATAATGTTGCGGAATCCGGCAATATCGTTTTCACGCTGTTGTTTACTCCGTTTTCTGTTTCGGTATTATTTTCCGTGCCGTTTTCGTTTGATAAAATTTTGTACGGTAATCCTGCCGGATTGATTTGTCCTGTTTCCGTAAACGGCATAAGCCATGTGGCGCAAAACGGTTTGGCATTGATTTTTTGTCCGGTATTTCGGATTGTTCCCGGCGTGCCGGACATCCAGCCGAGTGAAGCACAAGTCGCACCGGACGGCAACATGTTCCGCCAATGCGGTGCCGCCATGATTGTTGCTTCGCCAAACCAAACAGTACACGAATTTCCGTCCAAAATATCTTTGCTTCGTAATCGGCTGTTGAGGAAAAAAGTTCCGCGATTACCAATATCAATTGATGTTTCAATTCCTTCGTGACACGCCATATAATTACTGTGTCTGCTTTCCGTACCGGAATAATCCGATGGACATCGGAACATATTGGGTGTTACAGAAAACCAGCCTTGATTGTTCGCCGGATCATATACTCCTTTGGAAAAATCAATCGTATTGTACAAAGCCGATTGTTCCAAAAACGGCAAAATTCGCGGAATCCAACCAAGATGATTGCCAATCGGTACATTTCGTATTGGTCTATCCGTGTTGACGGTTCCCGGCGGCAATACCCCGAAAGATTCTTCATACATTTTCGTTGCAAGAACAATTTTGGACAAATTGCTTTGACATTGCCCTCGCCGGACTGTTTCACGCACGGACAAAACAGCCGGAAGAAGAAGTGCAATCAATATGTTGATGATCAACATAACAACAAGAAGTTCAATCAACGTAAAAGCATTCGGTTTAATAGAAATAAGTTTCATTTTTGTTTTTGTGTTGAATTTTGCGTTGAATAATGTCTGTCGGCGGAAAGTTCTTCTGCAACGTATTCTCCTGTTGCGGTTACCGTTTCGCCTTCAACAGCCGTCGTGATACGAAAATCGGCAACTCCCCGCAAACCGGAAGCCGGAACAGTTACAGAAATATTTTGCTTTCGCTTTTCGGCAATCCGGTGCAAATCGTCAACAAGAATATCCGCTTGAATCATTTGCCGTTTTCGGACGTTATTACGTTGTTCCTGAATTATTGTTTGCGATAAAAGCAACATCGTACTGCCGACAACAGCCAGAACAACAAGCGCAACAATTACAGACAATCCGCGTCTTAATGCACGATTACGAAATTGATTAAAATAACGATAACCCGACATGTTTCACCTCATCGATTTAATTCAATATAAATATAATAAGTTGATGCAACGATTTTTATTTCGCTGCATTTTATACAAAAGTTTCTTTTCAACGGTTGACAACTTCTAAAAACTTTTTTTTGACAGGATTTACATGATAAAAAATCAAATAAAATCCAGTAAGTCATGTATATCTTGTCAAAAAATAAATCTTTGTAAAGGTTTTTAGAAGTTGCCCTTTGTTAATTTTCCGATAATCGTGCGCCAATTAGCGGCATAACACGGATCAAATCCGATACTGTTTTGATCAACGATTTCCCGTGTGAAGGGATTTAAGTTTTCTTTTTTTGGCATTTGTACTAAAATTTGACCGCGCCGGTCAACCGGTTGTATCCAGATATTCAGAGCGACCAATCCGGCGTCTTTGTCTTGAACAAACCACGCAACAGAATGATTCGGAAGCGTATAAGTTTCTGTTGCGATTTTTTGATCGCCGGACATTTTGTTGCGCCGTAAAACGGATTGTTTGGGAAACTCCGCCGGTTCTATCGAATAAACAATTGAATAAAAAAATTCTTTTCCGTCTGAAAGCGGCAAACGGAGTGAATCGTTTTCGAGTGTTGCGGAGGTTGCGGAATGCAGGTCGGCGCGGAATTGTTTGGAGAGACGAGAAGACGCCAGCCGTGCGGAATCGCTGTGATTCTCCTTGGTTCGTGTTTCTGTAACCATAAACAGAACACCAACTCCCAAACCGACAACGATTGTCTCCAACGCAATTACGAGAACTACTTCGATTAACGTAAAACCGGAAAATTTATTTTTCATGGTGAACCTGAAATTATTGGAGTGGAAGTTGCGGAATCAATAGCACGGACAAGCGGTAATTCACGGCGGGGACGATTCTTGCCGTTTTCGTACGATACAGTAATCCGAAAAAATGTTATATTCGTTATATTATCTGCTGAGGGTTCTTCTAATTTTTCAACCGTTAATTTACCGTCCGGCAATGATCGGGCAACCATACTTTCCAACGGTTGAAGTTTTTCCCGATTATTACTCGTCAATGTTTCCAGGTCAACCATTTCCTGAATATTCAACAACGTATCAACTGCAATTTGTTGCAATTTTTGATCCGTCCGATGATCAATCAGTTGGAATAAAGATTGCGAAAAAATAATCATCGCTGTTGAAACCAGCACCAAACCGACACAACTCTCAAGCAAATAAACTCCGCAACGTTTTAACAAATGTTTTCGCGGACAATGGAAAAAGTTGGAATAATTTTTGCGTATCATAAAAACCTCGCAGATAATTAGTGATTTGATAATTAAAATTTGTGCAAAATTTTGTCTTTCGTGTTTCGTTTAACGGGTTTCAAAAGGAACTCGACAAGGCTGTAATCAAGGAGATGATCGGCATAAAAAACGCAATCGCAAATACCGCCGCAAATAGTCCAAACACAGCGATACACAGAACAGAAAATATTTGTACTGTTGCATTATCCGACACGCGTTGGCGTTGCTCTTTGCTGCCGGCAACTTCACGGAGCATTGCCGCAACGTTATCCGTCCGAACCGCCGACTCCAGAAGAGCCGCTTCACCGCGGCTAAGCCAACGAATTTTTCGTAACGAATCAATCCAGTTTGTTCCCTGTGTAATTTGTTCGTTGAAACGTTTTCCCAAACAACAAAGATAAGAACTTGGAACAACTTGTGTGTACACGGCGATAATTTCTTCTATTGGCTTTTTCAATTCCAAACCGGCGGCAAAAAGACGCAAAAATTGTGCGGAATCCCGTTGCCGCAACATCCGCCGAACTCCCAAAGGTCGCCATGGTAAAATTGCCGAACGGAAATTGAAATAAAAAATCGGTACAAAAAATAGAACCGCCAATAACGGTGAAAACATGTAAAAATATTTCACAGATGCCTGCGATAGATTAACAGCGAAAAGTGTTATAAAAGGAAGTTCCATACCAAAATCCCTGTAAATGGCTTCCATTTTCGGCATGATAGCGACAAGATAAAATAACACCGGAAAAATAAGAAAAGGCAAATACATGTAATACCAGAAAAAACGAAACACCGATTGTTCTTGAATCATTCCGTTTTGTTCGGCATCACTGATTGTTTGATCGAACAGTTGATCGGGCAGTTTGATTCCGCCCAGTTTAATCAAGCCGATTGTGTCGTAACGCAAAATACCTTTCACCGCCGCCGCTGTTTCCGCAACTGAATATCCTGCCTGAATCTTGTCGGCAAACCGAATAAGTTTTGCACGAAACCAAGGTCCCCAACATATTCCCGCGTATGCGTGCAACACTTCATAGATTGGCGTTTCCGTTTCCAACGCATTTTGAAGCAACGACAAGACCATACGTTGACGCCGTATTTTGAGGGAGACGAGAAATATAACAAGAAACGGAATCAGAAACAGCAAAGGCAACAAAGGCCAAAAGACGATCAAGAATACGCCGCCCCCAAAAGCCAACAGTGCATAAAGAATAAAACGAATCATAAATTGGAAAATTGAAAACATGGTAGTGATTAATTAATATAATTAGTAATAAATGGAATACGTAAAATTATCAAAACGATGATCTGCCCTTTCCCAAAAATGAGTCAAGAACTTGCTCTTTACACAAGGTCGGCACTTAATGAAAGTTTAACGTATTATATTTTGGAGCGTAACAACCACACGCACCCCATAAGCCCCGACCATGAAAACTCAAAAAATAATGAGTAACCAATTTCAACAAATATTTTATCACCTTTCCTGTATCAAATGCAAGTCCTCTCTCTTTTTTTTAAAAAATATTGAAAATAATTATTAACTCCTGTTACGCATTGGCTGCGCATTTAATTTTCTCCAGTTCATTTCATACGGCTTTTGAAGCGGCTAAGTAGATTTTTGCTTTTAGTGCAAAATGATTTAGTTTGTGAGAGCGGTGGACGGCAAAAATTAGACCATTGAATAAGGTGCAAGTTTTGCCATCCACTGCTTACTTATATGTTTTCGTAAATATTTAATATATAAAAACTTACGCCGAACCTGAAAGAGATGGATAATCTTTTGTAGGTGGGCGACCTTTCGCTGAAAGGTCGCGTCGGCGTTAGCCGACTGTGAAC
>JAISBG010000826.1 GCA_031266315.1 Planctomycetaceae bacterium
GCGGTCATAAGCGGAAGCCAACCAAAAGGCGGGCCAAACGCCCTGTCCTGCCGGCATTTTCATTCGCGCAACAAAATATCCGTATTGCATTGTAAAGCCGTTTCCTTTTGGATCACACGATGCCAGCAAACCGGAAGCCCATGGACGTTTCCATGAATCTTTGGCGGTAAATTCATCTGATTTTCGGGCTTCAATTCGCAAAATGTTATTGTGTATTGTGAACGGAAAATCGGGTTGAGGATCTATAAATCGGGCATCGCCAAAGTCACCAGCCCAAGGTGTGTGGGCAATCCAACGAGTATTGGAACCCCACGGCGAAACATCTAAAGGTTTGGAGAAATCTTCCTCAAACGTAATTTTCAATCCGGTCAAATTGAGTGTTGGCGGTTTTTCCGTATCACTCGGTGGCATTGGAGCACCAGGATCAACAGTGAACGAACCGGCAATACAACGTGTCGGTGATTGGTCATGGACAACTCCTTCACCGGTTCGAAGCGGTTCATTGATCCATTTTTTATTTTTGTCGGCATGATAAAATCCGATGACCAAACGGTACTTTCCATGCGGAACGGTATTACCGTATTTTTGCGGAACAATATAATCGGTTGTATATTCGATTTCGCCTGTCCAACCGGGTGAACCGGTTGCGATTCCGGGAATGTGATCGGCTTGGGCAACCGTTTTTCCCGATTCGTCTAAAATATGTACGAAAACAGAATTGTCGTTCGGATAAGGTTTTTCCGCATTGAATCGGTACGTTATTTTAATTCTTGCGCCGAGCGGCACTCTATCGGGAACGATTTTGAGCGGCAACACGGTTGTCATCGGATTCAACGGTTTTGTGTCTTCAGCAATTGAAACACCGGAAACAATGATCAAAACAGACAGAAATAAAAAATAGAATTTTAACATGGTTGTTTTCCTTTCTAATTGATATGCTGGTTTATATTGTAAGTCAACAGAATAACCAACTCAATCCCGTTGACAGGAAACATTCGGATATTTGATTGAAAGTTGTCTAAACTAGGAGATGATTTATTTGATTGACGATAATTTTAATTTGTTACTTAATATCATTGTAATCAAATAAATCATTTTAATCGTAGTTTAGACAATAAAAGTATTTTTTCAAGGCGAGGATGGGACATCAATTATTATGTGGTAATTTTTTTCGCCATCGGGAAATGTGTACTCAAATGTATAAGCAGGAAAAAGCGAAATGGTTTGAATCATACTGGGATCGCTACCTTCTTTGGAACCGGTTTTTTGTTCGGAAATAATAGTTACCGAATAAAGACCGCTTTGAACGCCATATTTTTGCGTAATCGAAAACCGACCATCTTTAATAATTCCAACCGTTCCGATTCCTTTTCCTTCTGGAACAAGTGAAATACTTCCTTCCTGTAATGGTTTTCCATCAAATGTAACCTCACCGGTTAACGCCCGATAGGGTATGCCGCAACCGGACAACAAAAATAACGAAACAAAAGTCAAAAAACATAACCGTTGAAACATGATTGGTCTCCTTTAATAAAATAAATAAATTGAATCGATCAGATACTAACGAAAATTTCGCTACGGAAAAGTAATAGATTCGCCAAAATCGGAGGTGCCTAATGCAAGCACTGTATTCATATTAATGGTATCAGTAAGAAATCGGACAGTACCATCACAAAGTGAAACGTTTATTCCTCCAGAGTGATTACTCCCGAAGGAACCAATTGACCGATTGTGTCGGTATAGGTCGGGGACAGTTCCCGAAGATGCCAATGAATGTGGTCCAATGTTGATATAATAATCACGGCGAATCGTTTTACAGCTGAGAAGAATATAACCCCACGTACTTAAATTTCCCGAACTATTGTCGGTGTAGACGTATGTTCCGCGATGCCAACCCCGATAACCATCAAAGTTAGACCATGAGATTTCCAATAGAGCAAAAGTATTGGATGTTCCATCGGGAATGTTGTCAAGAGAAACTTTGGAATTCACGGTCATTATTCCCAATGCGGATAGTTCCCCTTTAGGTGCTAATGTTGAAAGTCTTAGATAAACCGGCGGAACAGCAGTATCAACAGATCCGGCATTACCGTAATAATGTGTTGTGTACCAACGAGGGTTAATTCTTTCATCTCCGCCTGTATCACTTTTTGCAAAAATTTCTTCTGAACTTGGGCAAAGAAATCCCGCGATTCGATTGCCGGCACCAGAAACATTATATCCGCTTGGAGCCCAATCTGTTGTGTAATTGAAAGTTGTATCCATTGTTTCATAAAGTGCCGTTTGTTCAATAAAGGGCAAAATACGAACATGAAGTCCCAAATGATGCCGATTGGTAACACCAGAATTCCAACCAAACCAACCATCACTCGGTAAAGCGGACATTACATCTTGATAATTGTGTAATGCTAGAGTGAATTGTTTCAGATTATTCGAGCATTGTATTCGCCGCGCCGCTTCGCGAGCTGCTTGTACGGCTGGTAACAGAAGAGCGATTAACA
>JAISBG010000848.1 GCA_031266315.1 Planctomycetaceae bacterium
TATTATTTAAAATCCCGCCTTTCAGGCGGCGGGTTTTTTATCGCGGTACTACCGCAGGTCGAAGACCTGCGGTTATGAAAATGAAGCCCTATCGGGCTATTCCACTGAATAGTCACAAAATATTTTTTAGAGATGCCCTCCAATCGGTCAATTTCTTTCCGATGTTCCCTACTGGAAATGGAATCATAGAAAGAGTATATTAAAACACTTGTTCGCGTAATGTGGATGCTGTTTCCCGAAGGAATTTAGAAAAATCGGGGTGTTTTCGGGAATTTTCAAACGGTAACGGTATCGGCAGCATGTTACAATTTTAACCAAAAACTAAAAACTAAAACCTTTCAACTCACAAACGACAATGAAAAAAACAACTATTTTATTTGTTTTACTGGCAACGGCGTTTTTACTTTTACAAGAATCAACGTCAGCCCAGTTTTTCAACCGTAACAGGATTCGTAATTTGAAACCACAGGGAGTCTCACAAATGAGCATCGAAACAGCTGAATTTGGCAAAACCGCCGACGGAAAAACGGTGGAAATATTCAAACTTGATAACGGACGCGGAATTACAGTTGAAGTGTTATCGCTTGGCGGCGTGATTTACTCGTTCAATGTTCCCGATAAAAACGGAAAAACAACCAATATTTCCGCCAATCTGGAAACAATCGCCGAATACGAAAAAGCAAGACCGTTTTTCGGGGCGTTAGTAGGACGTTACGGCAACAGAATTGCCCAAGGAAAATTCACGCTCGACGGCAAGGAATATTCGTTACCGATTAACAATGGAGCCAATTCACTTCACGGCGGCAAAAAAGGATTTGACACTGTTGTTTGGGACGTTAAAGAATTAAAAGGTCGTGATTATATCGGTCTTGAATTGACGTACACCAGTGCGGACGGCGAAGAAGGTTACCCCGGAAAATTGGACGTTACGGTTATTTACAAACTGGACAGGAAAAACCGTTGGACAATGGATTATACGGCGAAAACGGACAAAACAACGGTTTTAAATCTTACGAATCATACGTTCTGGAATCTTGCCGGTTTTTCGTCTCAACCGGTCACCAATCACGAACATATTCTGACTCTTAACGCCGACCGTTTTCTTCCGACTGATGATACGTTAATTCCGACCGGAGAATTGAAACCGGTTGAAGGAACACCGTTTGATTTCCGTACACCGCACAAAATCGGAGAACGGATTGCCCAAGTTGAAGGAGCGCATTTCGCTGGAGGTTACGATCATTGTTTTGTACTGAACCAAAAGAAACCGAAACAATTAACATTTTGTGCGGAAATTGTGGAACCGAACAGTGGTCGAACCATGCGGATTGACACGACTGAACCCGGTGTCCAGTTTTACAGCGGCAATTTTCTAAACGGTTCCACTGGCGCGTTGGGACATCAATACACCAAACACAGTGCTTTCTGCCTTGAAACACAACATTTTCCCAATTCTCCCAATTTGTCAAATAACCCCGATTTTCCAACAACCGTCCTAAAACCCGGAGAAACATTCCGAAGTACAACAATTCACACCTTCGGGGTTAAGAAATAATGCAACCGTTAATAATTTCACAATGATTCGTGAAATTTTCGTTAAAAGCAGGCAATTATAAGGCTGCAACTATAAGGTGGGCGACCTTTTGCTATTTGCTAAAAGGTCGCGTCGGCGATAGCCGACTTGCCTCTGTTTATAGACTGAAATCAGATACCACAACGTTTTGAGACACCAATTATCATCGTTACTCTGATTCATTGTCGGCTAACGCCGACGCGATGTTTTAGCAAAACATCGCCCACCTTATGGTTGCCCACCTTTTGACAACAAAATTTTGTTTTATTATTTTATCCTATATGAACTCTTACAGAACACTCACCGTTTGCGGCAGACAATTTGGTTATTATGCGTTGGCATCGCTTGGAATAGAACTTTCGGCAATTCCTTTTTCGATTCGGATTTTACTGGAATCTGTGTTACGGAATTGTGACGGTTTTCAGATTACGGAACAAGATGTCAAAAATCTTGCCGGTTGGACACCGGACGGAATTGCGAATATTGAAATTCCTTTTAAACCGGCAAGAGTATTACTTCAAGATTTTACCGGAGTTCCGGCGGTTGTTGATCTTGCCGCGATGCGTTCCGCCATGAAACGTCTTGGCGGTGACCCCGACAAAATCAATCCGTCTATTCCGGTTGATTTGGTAATTGACCATTCGATCCAGACAGATTTTTACGGTTGCCGTGAGGCGTTGGCGAAAAATGTTGATCTTGAGTTTCACCGCAACGCGGAGCGTTACGCTTTACTCCGTTGGGCGCAACAATCGCTCAATAATTTTCGGGTCATACCGCCTTCGGTTGGAATTATTCATCAGGTCAATCTCGAATTTCTTGCCGATGTTGTTCATCTGTCTTCGCGTGTTGGTTCGGGTTGCCCGAACAGTTCAGATTGTTTGTTGTATCCCGATTCCGTTCTTGGAACCGATTCGCATACTGTTATGGTCAACGGACTTGGCGTACTGGGTTGGGGCGTTGGCGGTATTGAAGCGGAAGCCGTAATGCTCGGTCAACCGTATTACATGCTTGCTCCGCAAGTGGTCGGTTTTGAATTAACCGGTTCACTGCAATCCGGTGTTACCGCAACCGATTTAGCATTAACCGTAACGGAAATTTTACGGAAAGAAGGAGTGGTCGGAAAATTCGTTGAATATTTTGGTTCCGGCGCGTCGGCAATGCCGTTAGCTGACCGTGCGGTTCTTGCGAACATGGCACCCGAATACGGAGCAACGATGGGATTTTTTCCTGTTGACGCCCAAACGCTTCGGTTCCTTCGTGAAACCGGACGTGA
>JAISBG010000883.1 GCA_031266315.1 Planctomycetaceae bacterium
TTTCATGGTATTCTCCTTATGAAAAAAAGGTAAAATGAACAGATTACGTAACATATAATCTGTTTTGTAAATTGGAAAAACGCAATGCCGAGAAACGGCAACAGAATATCGCTCTTAGACAGGAGCGACACGGTTGTAAAAACAGGTTTATTCCCACTGACCAAAGTGGTGCATTACATAAAATGTAATGCTGAATTATACCCATGACCTAATACGCGACGCTCCCTTGACGGGAGACACGCAACTTAATTAGATCACAGTAATTTTCTACCCGGAAAATCCGATTGGTCAGTAGAAAATTACCTTTCGCCGAAGCGATTTTACAACTGTTGACGTACTCGATATTTTAACACCCGAACAAAAATCCGGGCGACTTATCTTTCAAAACGGAAAAATTGTCTCCAAAAGTCGAAAATGAATAAAGACAAAAAATAACAATAATGTGTACTATAAACTAAAATCCAAAAGAAGTCAACGGGAAAGGTAAAAGAAATTTTGAAAGAATTTTTAATTTTTTTCGTTTATGCCCCAAAATGGGGGATTTACGCAAAACAAAACGTTTTGAGTAATTGGGTTGTAGAGATTTTTCTAAATATGCCGATCCTACTGATTGGTAGAACGTATTGGTTTCAATTTTTATTTCCAATTTCCCGCTTTTCATTTTTTTCACGTTCCATGCTTTTGTTTGATTCGCTTCATCTTGCTTCAACGGCAATGAATGTCAGCCAACTCGGTTTGCAGGTTGCAGGACAGAACTTGACAAACATTGAAACACCGGGTTATGTTCGGGAAAATCTCCTTCTCGAAACAGGAACAAGCCGGAAATTGGGCAACGGTACGGTGATTGGTACTGGTGTTCAGGTTGGCGGAGTGGTGCAGGTAATCGATAAATTCCTTGAAGAACGGTTGCGTTCCTCGAACAGCGATATGTGGGCGTCCGCAACACAGGAAAAATTTTATACCGAACTCGAAGCCCTGCTCAACGAAACAACCGAAAATGACCTAAGTTCCTCACTCAGCGAATTTTTTAACTCCATCGACAATATCCTAAACCATCCGGAAAATGTCAGTTATCGGCAAATGACCACCGAACAAGGAGTTAAACTGACCAATGATATTAATCGTATTGCGGAAACGGTTGTGGAAATGCAACGAGATATCAATACATCAATTAACGCCTCCGCAAACGAAATCAACAGACTTGTCAAAAAAATTGATGAGTTGAACCGGAATATTTCGTTACTGGAAACAAAAGAGGGGCATGAAGCACTCGGATTAAGAGATGAACGCCTCACGGCATTGTCCGACCTTTCAAAATTGATCAACATCAAAACAACAGAAAATGCGAAAACCGGTAGTGTGTCGATTTATTGCGGTTCTGATATTCTTCTGATGGACGGAGTGCGAAACGAAGTTTCTGTCGGAGCGCGGAAAGAAAATACAGACGATGTGGTAATGGCGGAACTTTGTATTCGTGATACGATGACGCCGTTGGATATTCGCAGCGGTTCCGTGTACGGACTTTATCAGGCGCACTCGAAAATACTCGGCGGTTACACCGAAAAACTCAATCATTTTGCCCAAAATCTCATTCAGGAATTTAACACGATTTATTCTTCAGGACAAGGATTGACCGGATACAACGCCGTAACATCATTAGCCGGTATTGATCAACCGGAACAACCAATCAGTTTGTCCGATCTTGAATTTCCGGTTGAAAACGGAGTGTTCACGATTCTGGTCAATAACAAACCCTACGAAATCAGAATTGAAGTCAATGAATCGCCTACGGTTAATCCGTTTTCATTAAAATCTGTTCCTGAAACTCGCGGTACAAGTCTCAACGATATTGCGTCGGCAATTGACGGTATTGCCGATATTAGTGCAACAGTTAATTTGCATGGTCAATTGGAAATCAAAGCCGACGAACCCGGTATTGAATTTTCTTTTGCGAATGACACAAGCGGTGTTTTGGCGGCACTTGGAATCAATACTTTTTTTACCGGAACCAACGCCGCAACGATTGGAATTAACCAAACGGTATGGAACGATCCGAGTAAATTTGCGGCAAGCGACGGCGGTATTGGTCAAAACGCCGATAACGGTGTTCAATTAGCGGCAATGGCAGTTACGCCCAACTCAAAATTGGGCGGAGCGTCGATTGTTGAATATTACGATGAAATTATTAGCGAAACAATTCTTGCCGCCGGAACAATGAAATCGGTTGCTTCTTCAGACGCGTTGTATCAGCAATCGTTACAAACACAACGTGATTCCATAAGCGGTGTGAATATCGACGAGGAAACAATCCTGATGATGACTTACCAACGAATGTTCCAAGCCAATTCACGTCTTGTTACTATTATTGACGAAATGTTGGAAACACTCATTAATTTGTAACAAATATTCCGGTGAAATTGACATCAATATTGGAAAAAAATAATTTTCTGATTTCACCGGATTAGGAATCTCCCAACGAAATAGTAATTTTCATTACAGGCAACTTCTAAAAACCTTTAGCAAAGATTATTTTTGACAAGATATACATGATTTACTGGATTTTATTTGATTTTTTTTATCCTGTAAATTTTGTAAATCCTATCAAAAAAACTGGTCTTTAGAAGTTGCTTAAAGGTAGGCAAATCATGAGGTGGGCGACGACAAGGTAGGCGACCTTTTGCTAAAAGGTCGCGTCGGCGTACTCGCCGACAGTGAATTAAATTAACGACGGTCAATAGTGTTGCCTTCCGTTTTGGAATCAATAACAGACTCAACCGGCACGACCGCCCAGCGGGCTTTTTGATAAATAGCCCACCTCTTTTCGTGTTTTTCGTGTTCAATAATGAACTTGTCAAGGCTTGTTCCTAATACGGTAGAATCAGAACGATTGGAATTGGTGTTTGTTGCCAATTTGTATAAAATTTGCCGATTATTCCGTTTTTTCTGAATATTCGGGTTAGAGTGAACCGATATACTTTTCTGGTAAGGCAATTTTCACTTACTCACATCCACCCCGAACGTATAACGGCAGATTTCAACGTCTTGCCAGAGGTTAAAGATTCCGATGAAACGAGCAGGAATTGTTGGTGTTGTTCTTTTGTTGTCTTTGTCTGTTGCAGGCTGTTCCTGTTACACCGGCGGCTATGGACGTTCAGGAGTGCCGTATGGTTACGGTTCGGTAATACAACAAAACGGTGTTGTCGATTATGTGGACGGCAACTCCGCGACGTGTGATACGGATTGCGGAACCGGTTATGCCAACTACGGTTGTACTTCCTATCGTCCTTGTGGTTTGTCCAATTGTGCCGCCTGTTTGGGCAACCTTGTCAACGGAGTATTCGTTCTTGGCGAAGGGGCATTTTGTTTAGCAGCCGCTCCATTTGCTTTGGTTGGCAATCTCCTTTGCGGCGGATACGGCGGTTACGAAATGTTTCCGAACTACGGTTGTGGGAACGAAGTGTACTACGGAGACAATTGTTATCAACCGCATGATTTTTGCAATCCGTGTGCCGGTGTTGATCCTTGCGGTTGCGGCGGCGGTGCGGCAAGTAGCGGCTGTAGCCGATGTTCTGGCGGTTATACCGAAGGAATCCAGATTGAAGGTGATGTATTGAAATCCAATTCCGGTTATAAACCGCTCACCCAACCGGTTCAACCAGTTCGTATTACGGCGTACAATGTCC
>JAISBG010000007.1 GCA_031266315.1 Planctomycetaceae bacterium
GAATCCGAAGCGATGATTATTTCGGCAAAACAAAATTTGCGTCGGGAACAATGGTTGGTTACATTCGCGGTGAACTCAAAGAAATATCGCAAGACGAAGATGAAGACGGAAAATTATTGGATCAATTAATTGACGTACTTTATGCCGACGCACAACGCGACCGGTTGCGGGTGGAAACTCCAAACGGTGTTGAGGGATTGACGGAGGAACAACGGCAACTATTTGAAACATTTAATTGCGGTCAATGTCACAAAATTTATGCGCAAACGGAAAAACCGGTCATACAAGGACCTGACATGCGGGGATACATGTCGCGTGATTGGATGATTGGAATTATTTCCGATCCGGTTTCGACGCAGTTTTACGGTCCGGCAATTGGTAAGGACAAAGGAAACGATGAAATGCCGTCGTTCCATCTTTCACCGGAAGAATCGGTATTAAGCCGTGAAGAAATTGAAACACTTGTCGATTGGCTTCGCGGAAAATGGTATCGTTTCCGTGTTAGTTCTCCCAACGCAAACACCGAACCGCAACCGTAAACCAACTTCCGGTTGGCATCTTTTTTCCGTCTTACTGAAAATCGGCAACTCAGATAGAATAAAAAAAAGTAAAAGTGTTGAAAAGGTTTTTTGCCTATTAACTCTGAAAAAAAAGGAATAACCATGACTTCACGATATATTGATCCCTATACTGATTTTGGTTTCAAAAAACTTTTCGGCGAGGAAGCCCATAAGGATTTGCTTATTGATTTCCTGAATGCGGTGTTGCCGGAAGATCGGCAGATTGAAACATTGACGTTTCAGAATCCGGAAAATAGACCCGATTCACCATTGCAACGTCTTGCGTTGTTTGATATTTTTTGCCGGAGTAAAACAGGGGAACAGTTCATTGTCGAAATGCAAAAAGTGGAACAAGAATTTTTCCGAGACCGTTCGGTGTTTTATTCAACCTTTCCCATCCGAAAACAAGCCGTTAAAGGTGCGTGGGATTTCAATTTGAAACAAGTGTATTTTGTTGCCATTCTCAATTTTCGATATGACGAGAAGGAGGATCGTCAAAAGTTTTTACGTGAAGTAACATTGAAAGATCAGGACGGAGATTTGTTTTACGATAAACTTTACTTCCTCTTTTTTCAAATGCCTCTGTTCACCAAAACCGAATCCGAACTCCAAACCCGTAAAGATAAATGGTTCTATTTTCTCAAAAATCTTGTGGATTTTGACACCATTCCCGCTATTCTGCAAGAACCTGTTTTTGAACGTGCTTTTGAAATTGCAGAGTATGTGAAACTCCCGCTCGAAGAACAAGAACGTTACGAACATGACCTAAAAATTTATCGTGACAACTACGCCACCCTAAAAACCGCCGAAAATAAAGGAATAGAAATAGGTAAAACCGAAGGCAGAGCCGAACGACAAGTCGAAATTGCCCGGAATTTCAAACGACTTGGAGTCGATCCCGAAACCATCGCCCAAGCAACCGGTCTGTCCATTGACGAAATTAAAAAACTTTAATGTAATATTTTTTAGTGAATAGTTACGAATAATTTTTGTTTTATTTTTGTTTAATTTTGTTTCCAATTTAATTTTCATCGAAGTATCAATATGCAGGATATTATTCAGGAATTAACGTGGCGCGGACTGATTTACCAAACAACCGACGACGCTCATCTTGCGGCGTGGTTAATGGAAAAACCGCGAACCATTTACGCGGGTTTTGATCCGACTGCCGACAGTTTGCATGTCGGACATCTTGTTGCGCTAATGAATTTGCGGCGTTTCCAGAGGTTTGGACACCGTCCTATTGCTTTGGCGGGCGGCGCAACCGGAACGATTGGCGATCCGAGCGGAAAAAGTGAAGAGCGGAAACTAATCACCAAAGAACAAGTTGAATTTAATATCAAAAGTATCGAACACCAAATTCGTAAATTTTTACGCTTTGACCATTCGCCGACCGGCGCACTGTTGGTCAACAACGCCGATTGGTTTTCCCAATTTTCGTACATTGATTTTTTGCGTGATGTCGGAAAACATTTTCCTGTCAATATCATGCTTGCCAAAGATTCCGTTAAAATGCGTCTCGAAAATTCGGAATCCGGTTTGAGTTTTACGGAATTTAGTTACATGTTGATGCAGAGTTACGATTTTGTGCATCTTTACAAAACGTACAACTGTGAAATGCAAATCGGCGGAAGTGATCAGTGGGGCAATATCACCTTGGGCTGTGAATTTGGGCGGCGAATCGGTGTTCTTCCGAAACACGGTCAACTGCATGGTCTGACGAGTCCGCTTTTGACGAAAAGTGACGGCGGGAAAATGGGAAAAACCGAATCCGGGACATTGTGGCTTGATCCGGCGAAAACATCGCCTTATCAATTTTATCAATACTGGATCAATCTTAACGATTCCGATGTGGAACGAACTCTCAAAATATTCACCGATTTGACCCAACCGGAAATTGAAACAACATTGGCAACACATAAAACCGATCCGGGAAAACGAACCGCTCAAAAACGCCTTGCTGATGAGTTGACGCAATTAGTTCACGGTGAATCGGGGTTGGCTGTTGCGCAAAAGGCAACGGAAATCTTTTTCGGCGGTGAAATTTCCGAACTGGACGACGCACAACTCGGTTCCATTTTCGCGGACGTTCCCAGTAAAGAGTTGCCGCGCAACCGGCTTAACGATAATTTAACAATCACCGATGTTCTTGTGGAATCAACTCTTTCCGTTTCAAAAAGTGAAGCACGCCGGACGATTCAACAAGGCGGGGCGTACATAAACAACCGCCAAATCAAAAACGCCGAAACGATTATCGGAACCGAACATCTTGCTGGTGAAAGTATCATGGTTCTCCGTACCGGAAAGAAAAAATACGCTCTTTTACGTTTCAAATAACAAGGGCACCATCGGCAGACAAATAATTTTAAAAAACTTCAAACCAAGAAAATTTTAACAACTTATACCGTAACCGATAATACGAAGTTTACCGCTCAGCCGGCTACGGTACACCACTCAAAAGTAATCCTGTAACTTTGTACCGGAATGAGTTAATAATGGCGAGGTAAATATTACTAAACTAGACTCGTAAATTAAGTTTATATTAAAAAAGATATTATGAAAATAGTTACTATACACAAAGCTAAAACACAGCTTTCCTCTTTAGTAAAAGAAGTCGCCAAGGGTAATCATGTTGTCATTGCGGTTTCAGGTGTACCGATGGCAACAGTGATTCCGTATAAAAAAATTGCCCCAAAAAACAATCGTATTGGTTTTTTAAAAAACGAAATAATTGTCCCTGATGACTTTGACAAACTTGCTAGTGACAAAATTACTTGTTTATTTCAAGGGAGCGACAAATGAAATTACTACTAGATACTTGTATTCTACTAAAGGCAACTGCTGCTACATTGCGTAAGTTATAAAATTGGTATTTTTTAACGATTCCTTAGATTTTTACTATTACGTGAAAACAATCTAACGGCAACCTCATTTTCAACCTAATTTTTCTTACTAAACAACCTCAGTAGCAAAATGGATTTCCCTAAACCAACCTCATTACCTCATTTTACTTCATTGATAATTTTTAATGAGGTAATGAGGTTAGGATATTTTTTATCATTTTTGCTACTGA
>JAISBG010000017.1 GCA_031266315.1 Planctomycetaceae bacterium
ACCCTCGTCGAACTTCTTGTAGTGATTGCGATTATCGGTGCGTTAATCGCTCTCCTGTTACCAGCCGTGCAAGCCGCACGCGAGGCTGCAAGACGTTCCCAATGTACCAATAACTTCAAACAGTACGCTTTAGCGTTACACAACTACCACGACACCACCCAAGGTCTTCCGGCATTGGGCGGATATCTTAGCACCAAAGATTCCGCAGGCGTTCTTCAAACATGTGACCGCTGGAACCAAATAACGTTTCTGCTTCCATTTTTGGAACAGCAAGCACGTTACGATTCGATTGTTACTTTTGTTTATCCGGGTACCGGTATTTGGTATCCGTGGGACAACCGACAGCCGATTCAAGGAACGATTCCAACGATTAGTTGCCCCTCAGATACCAATTCTAAAGCGCAAAGCACAGAATTGACACGTACAAGTATTGTTTATTCGCTAGGAGATACTATCAACAATAATCGTGATATGAATCTGAGTAGTAGTATTGGCGGGCGATCTGCTTTTGTGAGAAGCGGATGGAAAAATCTGGCTGCCATCGCAGACGGAATGAGTAACACAATTGTTGTCAGTGAAACGAAAGTATCCAATAACGGCGATAATCGAGAAGCCGGTCTCTCTGCAATGAATGCAGTCTCGTCATTAGACACTGACCCGCGTCAATGCCTTGATTATCTTGATTCCAGTAACATAAAATTCTACAAATCAATATACACTTATGGAAACGGCGTCGCTACGGCAGATACTTATGATGCCAGACGTGGTTTTGGTGCGTTTGATTGTTATCCCAATTACACCGCATTTTGTACAGTATTACCGCCGAATACTGCCAACTGTTCCAATGGAAACCGTGGTGATTGGGGAGTTTTTTCTGTTGCCAGCCGACATTCGGGAGGAGTGAATGTTGCTTTGTTTGATGGTTCGGTTCGGTTTATTCCTGATACAATTAATTGTGTCTCAACTGGAATTACCACACCGAAACAAGTTACAAGCGGTTCCAGTGAATTTGGAGTTTGGGGTGCGTTAGGCTCAATCTCCGGCAGTGAATCCGTTGCGCCGTGAATTTCGTGAATAACGAATAGTGAATAGTGAATAGTTGGAGACGCAAGCGTGCTATTTACAGAAACGTATTAATAAATCCGCTTGCGTCCCCTGTTCAAAACAAAAATAACCGCGTTAGCGGCGAGATTATCCATTGTGAGAACACAGACAATATGATATGATATTGCTACTGTTAGGCACGCCTGCTCATCTCTAAGGGAATCAACAATCCCCAATAGATAAGCGGAATTTTGATATAAAAGTCATTGAAAAATGGCTAACAATGCGGGATTTAATCCAAATAGAGAATCCTATTTGAATCGATATTGTAACCGTTCACGGAAAATAAAAAATACATAAAAAAGGTTCGCAATTCAAGTCCGTAGGACTTTAACATGGATAACCCCGTGCAAACAAAGTGCAGCACGGGGAAACGAACCCCACAACACACGGAACTGCGTAGCAGTTCAACAGAGAAATTTATCCTTGTCGTGAGCGTGTTGAACTGCTACGCAGTTCCGTTGAGGGAGGCGTATGATTTAATACCCCGTGCTGCGTTGCACTTGCACGGGGTTATCCATGTTAAAGTCCTACGGACTTGAGAATCGTGAATAAATACATTACATTAACTTCGATTCCTTGTGAACGGTTACCTGATATTTAGCCCTACGTAACATGTGTTAATACTTAATACTTATTTCATAAAATGAAAACTTCAGAGAAAATGTGGGAATGTATTTTAATCGGCTTAACGATTATGTGTACAAATTCATTCGTTTTTGCGGCAGAATTATCGAAACCTAATGTTCTTATTATATTAGTTGACGATCTTGGTTACGGTGATTTGTCGATTTATGGCGGTACAGATGTCAAGACGCCCAATATTGATTCGCTCGGAATTGCCGGAATGAAATTCACGCAGTTTCGAGCGAACTGTTCAGTTTGTTCGCCGTCGCGTGCGTCGTTGCTCAGTGGAATGTTTCCAGACCGTGCCGGTGTTCCCGGTGTGATTCGAACCCACGCCGAAGATTCATGGGGTTATCTGGCACAAAATTTAACTCTGCTTCCGGCTGCACTGAAAAAACATAGTTACGAAAGTACGGCTATCGGAAAATGGCATCTCGGTCTCGAATCACCGAATTTACCGAATGAACGCGGTTTCGATTTCTTTCACGGTTTTCTCGGCGATATGATGGACGACTATTATAATCATCGCCGGCATAACAATAATTACCTGCGCCGCAATTCTGAAACAATTGATCCGCAGGGACACGCAACCGATATTTTCAGCGATTGGGCTTGTGATTATCTTCGTGATCAAGCCAAAGAAACCGCAACCGCAAAAAAACCATTCTTTCTTTACCTTGCTTACAACGCCCCCCATGCACCGATTCAACCGCCGCAGGAATTTCTTGATCGAGTGCTGAAACGGGAACCGCAAATTGATGAAAAACGGACAAAACTTGTTGCACTTATTGAACATCTTGACGCCGGAATTGGTCATGTTTTGCAAACATTGAAGGAAACAGGACTCGATCAAAACACGCTTGTTGTGTTTACCAGCGATAACGGCGGACAACTTAATCTTGGCGCGTCGAATGGTTCTCATCGCGGCGGGAAAGGAGAAATGTATGAAGGCGGATTAAAAATTCCGTTTCTTGTTCGTTGGCAAAACCATATCGCACCGAGTTCACAAACGGAAGTTCAGGGCGTTTTGATGGACTTGTTTCCAACCGTTTTGGAAATTGCCGGAGCAACACCCGGAGATCATTCGTTTGTTCAGCGAATCGACGGAATCAGTTTATTGAACGTTTTTCTCGGTAAAAGTGAAACATTGGAATCACGAAATCTTTATTTTGTCCGGCGCGAAGGCGGAATCCCATTCGGCGGTAAAACAAGCAATGCTTTGATTCGCGGTGATTGGAAAATTCTGCAAAACACGCCGTTTTCGCCGCTTGAATTTTATAATTTGAAAAACGATCCCCTCGAAACAACTGATTTGAAAACAAAAGCCCCGCAAGAATTGAGAACATCGCTGAAACAAATAATGCTCAATATTCAGGAAGGCGGACGTGTTCCCTGGCAAACACCGCATTGAACATAAAATATTTCTTAATAAATCCCCTAATAAACATCATGCTTTCTTAACTCTGTGTTTTCTTAACGTTATGGAAATTATACGACAACGCGCTTATGCCCGTGCCGGATTGATTGGCAATCCGTCTGACGGTTATTACGGCAAAACAATTGCTGTGATTGTTAAAAATTTTTGGGCTCAGGTAACTCTGTATGAATGGGATCGACTCGAAATCGTTCCAAGTCTAAACGATGAAAGTCTTTTTCGTTCCATTCATGATTTGACGAAAGATGTGCGGCTGCATGGTTATTACGGCGGGATTCGGATTATTAAAGCAGCAATCAATGGTTTTGCCGAATATTGTACTCAACGCGGTTTTTCATTACACAGCCGGAATTTTTCAATCCGTTACGAAACAACAATTCCGCGTCAAGTCGGAATGGCTGGTTCCAGCGCAATTGTTGTTGCGACATTGCGTGCGTTGATGGATTTTTACGGTATTGTTATTCCGAAACCGATTTTGCCGTCGTTGGTGTTGTCGATTGAGCGTGATCAACTCGGTATTATGGCGGGGTTGCAGGATCGTGTTGCTCAGGTTTACGAAGGTTGCGTCTCAATGAATTTTGCCAAAGAAGTCATGAAAACGGAAGATGGTTTTGTTCGCGGTGAATACGAAATCATACCAACCGCCTTACTTCCGCCGCTTTATCTTTCGTATTCAACGGAGTTCGGCGAACCGACGGAGATTTTTCACAACAATTTACGTTTCCGGTACGATCAGGGGGAACCGGCGGTAGTCAATGCGATGAAAACATTTGCTCATTTAACCGATCAGGTACGAGAATTATTGCTCAGTAAAAAACCGGAACAATTGAGCGACTTGCTGGATCAGAATTTTGACCTTCGCCGTTCTATTTGTCAACTGCCGAAAGAACATATTTTAATGGTGGAGACGGCGCGTTCCTGTGGTTGTTCGGCGAAGTTTGCCGGAAGCGGCGGCGCGATTGTCGGAACTTATCCCGATGAGGAAACTTTTATCCGTCTCCAAACCGAACTAAAAAAAATCGGATGCAATACCGTCAAACCTATCGTACAATAAGTAACTCATGTTACGCCCCGTCGGTAAAAAGTCCTAATTCTACCGGATTCGGTGTTTCTCACTGGAATTTTTGTTAAAAGTGAGCAATCATTAGGTGGGCGACCTTTTGTAGGTGGGCGACCTTTCGCTGAAAGGTCGCGTCGGCGATAGCCGACAGTGAATCAGATTAACGACGGCAAACGGTATTGCTTTCCG
>JAISBG010000031.1 GCA_031266315.1 Planctomycetaceae bacterium
AAATCCGAAAAAATAGCAATGTTTCGTACTATATACCTAAAGCGAAAACATGTCAATGGGAGAGTTAAACAAAATAGAACGGAATTTTGAAATTTTTTTCGTTTATGCCCAAAAATCTAAAAAAATCGTAATTATTCAGCAGAATTTTTGTTAAAAGTTGGCAATCATCAGGTGGGTAACCTTTTGTAGGTGGGCGATCTTTCGCAGAAAGATCGCGTCGGCGTACTCGCCGACAGTGAATCAGTTTAACGACGGTCGTTTGTGTTATCCCCGATTGCCAACTGAAAACTAAGGTACAAGTCGGCTATCGCCGACGCAACCTTTTGGCAAAAGGTTGCCCACCTGAGAAGGTTGTCTACCTGAGAGGTCTATCTGAGAAGCCTATCTGAGAAAATGGTATTTTGGAAGTGTTCGTTCAAAGAGTTTGCACATTTTTTGAGCCGGAGATTTGCGACAAATTTGTAGGATACTACAACAATGTCAACAAAAATGTTGCGTGTAGAGTATTTTTGTGGTTTAAGAAAAATAATAAATATGTCGTAAAATTTTCCGGTTTAAGGAGTTTGTAATTTATTTTGAATATATTTCATCAATTGGCATGGAGAATGCAATTGAAAACGGTAAAATATATCTTTGAATACTTAAATACTTTATAGTATTCTTTAACCACTTGGTTCAACAATTTAACAGAATAATATTTTAGACTATGACACAGAACAATGTCCGACGTAAAACTTTAGTCGCAATTGCTGCCGATCCCAATTCGGCGGCACCTTCTTTCGCCAGCAAAACAGCCGATTTGAAATCACTTTTCGGCAACCATTGTTTTAACGAAAAAGCACAACGGGAACGGCTTCCCGAAAAAGTGTTCGAATCGCTTCAGGAAACAATCCGCAGTTCAAAACAACTTGATCCGAATATTGCGGAAACGGTTGCCAAAGCAATGCACGCTTGGGCAACCGAACACGGCGCCACCCATTTTACCCACTGGTTCCAACCCATGACCGGAAGCACTGCCGAAAAACATGATTGTTTCGTCATTCCCACCGGAACCGGACAAGCCATTGCCAAATTCAGCGGCAGCGAACTTATTCGCGGTGAACCGGACGCCAGTAGTTTTCCTTCTGGCGGTCTCCGCGCCACTTTTGAAGCACGCGGTTACACCGCTTGGGATCCGTCCAGTCCGGCGTTTATTTTCCGTCACAAAAATGGTTCGACCCTCGTCATTCCGACTTATTTCGTAAGTTGGACAGGCGAAGCACTTGATATGCGGACACCGTTGCTTCGCTCGATGGCGGCTCTCGAACAACAATCGTTACGGATATTAAAACTGTTCGGCAATAAAACAGCAAAACGGGTTTATCCCACTGTTGGTGCCGAACAGGAATATTTTCTCATTGACCGTCGTCTTGCCGCATTGCGTCCTGATCTTCTTGTAACAGGTCGGACTTTGTTCGGCGCGAAACCGCCCAAAGGTCAGGAATTGGAAGATAATTATTTCGGTTCGATTCCTGAACGGGTGATCGGGTTTATGACCGAATTGGAATATGAATTGGTTCTGCTTGGTATTCCGGTTCGTACACGCCATAACGAAGTCGCTCCGGCTCAATTTGAATTGGCTCCGTTTTTTGAAGCAGCCAATCTGGCGGCGGATCACCAAATGCTTGTCATGCAACTGTTACGGAATATCGCCACACGGCACGGATTCCATTGTTTATTGCACGAAAAACCGTTTGCCGGTATTAACGGAAGCGGTAAACATAATAACTGGTCGATTATGACCGACGACGGTGAAAATCTTCTTGAGCCGGGCGATACACCGCACGAAAATGCCCAATTTTTGTTTTTCACCACCGCCGTTTTGCGGGCGGTTCACCAACACGGCGATCTGCTTCGTATGAGTGTTAGCGGCGCAAACAATGATCACCGACTCGGAGCCAACGAAGCACCGCCGGCAATTATGAGTATTTTTCTCGGCAGTGCACTTGAAGAAGTGTTTCGTCAACTTGCCGCCGGAACCGCCGCTTCGTCCAAGAAAATGGCTCCGATTGAAATCGGCGTTTCGACATTGCCGCCGCTCAAAAGGCATAGCGAAGACCGAAACCGCACAAGTCCGTTTGCGTTCACCGGTAATAAATTTGAATTCCGCGCCGTCGGTTCCAGTCAAAACGTTGCGCAATCAACAACCGTGTTGAACACAATTGTTTCAGAAAGTCTTGATATTTTAGCAACAGAACTTGAAAATGCGTTGAAGAACAAAAAAGATTTCAACGCAGCGGTTCAGGAAATCGTTTCAAAAACAATCAAAGAACATCAAGCGGTTCTGTTCAACGGTAATTGTTACTCGGAAGAGTGGAAAAAAGAAGCCCAAAAACGCGGGCTGCCGAATCTTGTTACAACCGCCGAATGTCTCCCGCTTCTCAACGGCAAGAAGGCAACCGAATTGTTTGGAAAGTACAAAATTTTCAGTAAAACCGAAGCGGATAGCCGTCACGAAATTTACGCCGAAAATTATGTCAAAACGATTCATATTGAAGCCAACACCGCAATCGAAGTGGCGGGAACAATGATTCTGCCGACGGCTCTCAATTACAAAACGGTGTTGACTCAAGCGGCAACAACAAAAGTACAAAAAGAGTTGTTACAAGAACTCGACTCGCTTATTGACGCATTGATTGAGCAACTTCGTCAGTTGAAAAAAATTGTTGCTGATATTCCCGAAGACGAAGCGCAAAAAGCAGCGGAATACTGTTGCGGTACAATTATTCCGGCAATGCAGACATTGCGGAAAACTGTGGACGCGCTTGAAGAATCGGTTGACGATGATCTTTGGCCCTTGCCGACTTACATGGAACTGTTGTTCTCCAGATAATGATTAAAAATGTAATAATTATTATCGGATTGAATCACACCCTGCAACTTTAGCAATGCCGCAACTGTAACAGAATGAAAAAAAACATTCCGTTATAGTTGCGGCTTCAATTGTCGATTGACAGGAACAAAAAGAACCGTAGAATGAACAAAATATGATTGACGTTAATTTGCTCATCGACGAAAGGTAGATTACTGGAATCGTCAAATCATCAGGTGGGCGACCTTTCGCTGAAAGGTCGCGTCGGCGATAGCCGACTTGCCTCTGCGGACGGTTGGTAACTTGATTCCAAAACGGAAGGCAACTCAATTTGCTATTGTTAATCTAATTCACTGTCGGCGAGTACGCCGACGCGACCTTTTAGCAAAAAGTCGCCTACCTACCTTATGATTACCAATTTGACTATTCCAGTGGAAAACACCTAATCCGGTAGAATCAGATATTTTCGTTAAAAGTAGGCATAACTATTTACTTAACTGATACAAAAAAACAGACTAGCCCGATAGAGATTAATTTTCATAACTGCAGGTCTCTGACCTGCGGTGTAACAACAAATAACCTACTGCCTGAAAGACAGAACTTAATACGACAAATGCAATGTAATAATGAAATACAAATACAAAATCCTCAATTAGAAACCGACACAACGATACAGCGCGACAATAATAATGAACACAACGAAGCTAATCATCAGGCTGTACCGCAAGAATTGCAAGTAGTAGCGATGGGCATTTTTGATGTTTGTCGTTTTGTGCTTACATGGATTATTTTATGGCATGTAATATTTCTACCGCAAACAATATTTTATAAGTCATGGACGCAACAGAGATTAGACAAGGTATTGCGAAACCATTACACTGATGATGAAATAAAGTCGCAAAATATACATTATGTTAAAACGCACAATAAATTACTTTTGTCGAACGGGGTGGAACTTTCGGTTAAAGATTACAATTATGTTCATGGTTATTGGATTTATTTGATATTTGGAGTGTTGGCGGTTGTGATCATATTGGATGTGATATTTGGCAAGAGAAATATTACTTTCATCAAATGGTTTTTAGAAGAATTTAACAAACCGCTAGAACACCAAAACCAATACATAAGAAAATGGCAATTAAAAAGCGCATACAAATATGACCACACAAAAAAGTAATGTAACCGTTCACGAATAACAAAAATAGAGACGCAATGCATTACATCTTTACAAATACACTTCAATCCAAAACTTTTTCCCGGAAAAGTACCATGACAATCTAATAGCAACCTCAGTAGCCGCGTAGGTTCTCCCCCAAACCAACCTCATTACCTCATTGATAATTTTTAATGAAGTAATGAAGTTAGGATATTTTTTGTCGCTTTTGCTACTGAGGTTATTTTGTCAAGTTGTTTTGTTAGGAAAATTAGGTT
>JAISBG010000067.1 GCA_031266315.1 Planctomycetaceae bacterium
CTAATTTCTCTTTGTTTTTTCCTTTATTTTTAATCTTATTCTTAATACTCAATTTTAGACTTCGATGGATTCCAGAGGGTTTTGTTGGTGGATTCCTTATGTTGTTTCTTTTTCTTTGTATCTGTTCGCCAATTGATATTGTTTTCAGACCGGGAACTCATTTTAATGTGAAATTTTTACCCGTACTTATTAGTCACGGTGCGTATGAACATGTTCGCCGACAAATTGTTGAAGGAAAACGTGAAAATATTGATTTTACTGTTATAAATTCCGGTTGTAGCGGACCAACCTTTGCCAATTACGCCGTTGTCATTTTCTATCCAAGTCGATATACTTCCAGTTTCGGGCGTTATGTTACTCCAGAAGAAGCGGAAAAAAAGATTCAAGAGACATTGGAAATGTTTGAGAAATGATTGAAAAAGGAAAGGGTAAGTATTCAGTGAAATTTTCTGATTATACCGGATTAGGTGTTTCCCACCGGAATCGTAAAATTAAAGGTCAGCAATCATCAGGTGGGCAACCTTTTGCTAAAAGGTTGCGTCGGCGTTAGCCAACTTGCCCCTGTTAACGGCGGTAATTTGATTCCAAAACGGTTGGCAATACCGTTTGCCGTCGTTAATCCGGTTCACTGTCGGCTATCGCCGACTGTGAATTAGATTAATGACGGCAAAAGGTGTTGCCAACCGTTTTGGAGTCAATACCGAGTCAACCGGCGCGACCGCCCAGCGAGCGGATCGCCCACCTCTCTCCGTAGGTTTTAACTATTTTACCTTTTCGTTGGGAAACACCTAATCCGGTAGAATCAGGAAAATTCTCCTCTAAGTATTTACGAATCTTTGACACGCGACAGATTCTCTTTATAATAAGACAACCGGTTTCGTAAACCATATCGTATCTTTTACTATTTTCTGTTTGAACATCATGCACAAATTGACAATTGAGACATTCCGTCACGCCGAAGCGGTTTTACGCGAGATTATTTTGGACACCGGTTTGATTTACAGCAAACCGTTTACGTTGCAAACCGGAAACAATATTTGGTTCAAACCGGAAAACATGCAGTTGACCGGCGCGTACAAAATTCGCGGTGCACTCTACAAAGTTTCCACTCTTTCCCAAAAGCAACGTCAACGCGGTTTGATAACGGCTTCTGCCGGAAATCACGCACAAGGACTTGGTTTTGCGTCGCAATATTACGGAGCAAACGCGGTGATTGTCATGCCCGAAACAACACCGCTTGTTAAAGTCAACAACACGAAAGCCTACGGAGTTCAGGTTGTTCTTGCCGGCAATATTTATGACGACGCCTACGCTCATGCTCTTAAAACCGCCCAAGAATACGGTTACGAATTTGTCCATCCGTTCAACGATCCTGATATTGCGGCAGGGCAGGGGACATTGGCGTTTGAAATCTTGCGGTCATTGCCGGAAACCGATGTTATTCTTGTTCCGGTTGGCGGCGGCGGTCTTATTGCCGGAATCGCAACTCTTGCCAAAATACTGAAACCGTCTGTTACTGTAATCGGTGTGGAACCGTCCGGCGCAGCGTGTATGAAAATGTCGCTCAAAGAAGGAAAAGTTACGTCGCTTCACAAAGTCGAAACGATTGCCGACGGTGTTGCTGTTCGGACTCCGGGCGATAAAATATTCCCTTACGTACAAAAATATGTTGACGACATTATTACAATTGACGATCAAAAACTTGTTGATGTTTTTCTTGACCTGATGGAAAGTCATAAAATGATTGTCGAAAATGCCGGATTGTTGTCGGTTGCGGCGTTGAAATATCTGGACGTCAAAAATAAAAATGTTGTTGCGCTTTTAAGCGGCGGCAATATGGACGTGATAACAATTTCCTCGCTTGTTCAACATGGTCTCCGCAATCGGGGAAGAATTTTCACCTTTAGTGTACGGTTGCCTGACCGTCCGGGCGAACTTCACCGCATTTCCGGTATTATCGCTCAAGAACGCGGTAATATCATCGAATTACAACACAACCAATTCGTGGATATTAACCGGAACAGCGATAAAGGTACGGAATTGGTAGTTACGCTGGAAGCATTCGGTCACGAGCATAAAAATACAATCATGACCGCTCTATCGCAAAAAGGTTACGACGCCAATATCGTGTCGTAGAAAGTGAAAAGCAGAATTGGGTGGGCGATCCGCTCGCTAAGCAGTCACGCCGGTTGAGTCATAATTGACTCCAACACGGGAAAGCAATACAATTTGCCGTCGTTAATCTAATTCACAGTCGGCGAGTACGCCAACGCGACCTTTTAGCAAAAGGTCGCCCACCTTGATTGACCCGTAAAAATTCTAAAACAACAAAATTTTCTCAAAAAAAAGATTTCTCTTGACTTCTTGTTCTGTTGTATGTAAAATACGAATCTCATTCAATGGCGATACATCTTTTTTGCCGTATTGTTTTGCGGTAAATGTTTCGCGATTATTAGATGAAACCTTGTAAAATAAGGAACATAACGATGAAAAACTTTGTTGAAAACGCTTCGAAAAATTCACAGAACAGTTCGGTAAAAAATTCGCTGAAAAGTCAAATGTTAAAATGGGCAAGCGAGGGGGGGGGGACAGTATGTAGGGAAGAGTTAAGAAATGATAGGGAAAAATCTCTGCTTTCCCAATACTTTTCCGCAAAATTCTTACAACTC
>JAISBG010000082.1 GCA_031266315.1 Planctomycetaceae bacterium
ATTAAGGTATGCTAACCGCTCTTCTGCTTCAACAATAATCTCTTCGTATGGCAATTTAGCAAAACGAATATCTCTAAGATGTTGTAACTGCTCACCGTCGAATCGCACTTTAGGAAAACCGTACTTTACAATATTCTCACCTTCGTACAATAATCGCATACAATGAGAGAGATTTTTCGCATCATAATCAACTTTACCATTTTCCTGATCCAACCACCGTGATTCATTGCGATTCTTTCTCCAATCCCAATATTGATGCCATTGCCGTAACTCTTTTTCAAACGAATCTTTGTGGTAGATTAACAAACCGGTAAATTTATCGAGTTCATCTTTAATCGGAATATCGGCACAAACAATGTCCGCCGATTCATCACCGCGAAACACACCCTTCGCGGATTCGCCGTAATAATACAGTCGGTACATATTCGATACATGTTCCACAGCAGAGCAATGATGATACGATAAATTGACCGATGTTTCATTAAGTTTGACCGGACGAAACGGTTTTGTATCAGAATGTCGATTGCCCACATCGTCAGTATGCAACAACACCCAGCAAAAATCTTCTTTAGTCGGCTTCGTTTCCGGCATCGGGTTATTCACTTTTTTGTTTTGTCCGCGCGCTCTTTTAATTTGTGATACAGCATAACCGCAATAAGTATCAATAGCACGTTTTGATACAAACGCTTGACGATTAGCAACAACTTTTTCCCACAAAGGCGAAGTTTTTAGAACACAATCAACCGGCATAAATAACAATTCGAGAATATTCGGATTGTTATCGGCAGCCAATTCAAAAAACCGCTTTAATGTGTAATAAACTACATCATTTTTAGTATCTGTTACCTGTTCCACATAACTGTCCAGCCGAAGATAACACAGCGGAGACACGGTGAACACTGCGCGAATATCTGTGTCAGATTCCGGCGTATTCGTTCCATAAGCATGACTACCCGAAACGCACTCAAACACCAATTGTTGTTTTGCTTGGTCAAGATTCATTCGGCACCCCCACTGTAAAAAATAATGAAACTAATTGTTTCTACTACTGTATCACAAATTATTAATGATGCAAATTTTAGAGACCAAATATTTTTAGATTGCTGTTTATTTACCATCATCTATCGTCCATTGAATTGCTGTCTCAATTAACGATAAACGGCTTAAAACGCAATCGTGAAAACCTTTCCACGATAATTTCCCATCGCATTTTTCGTATTTTTTATTATCTTCTATGTTCAACAATTTCAGATAGACTCCAACCGCAACATGAGTTCTTTTTCATATTCGTCGGTACGTCTTTCCATCGTGTCCAACTCTTGCAAATAAGTTGTCATTTTCAATCCTTTCAAATTAAAACGGAGCCAATAAATCAAAAGCACCACGCGAACCTACGTATTGCATAACAGAAGATTTTGCGTTATCAATTTCTTTTTGTACCGATTCATTAAACACTTTATCTTCATTAACTTTAGCAATTGTTGTATCACGAGAAAACATCAGAAACCTTGCTTGTTGGTTTATCAGGTTAGCAGCCTCTTGTCTCAACTTCATTGCCAACTCATAATCTTGTTGCGATTCTTCAACGGCTTGATTATATTTTTCAACAGCATACGCCAACGCTCTTTCATATTCTTTTTCGGCAGACTCCATTGTCTGTTTCATTTTTGTTTTTACAACTTTGGACTGTTCCAGTAATTTTTCAATTTGTTGCGACACCCGTTTTTGTTTGAACTCCTCATACGCCGATTCATTCACGTCAGGGTATCCCTCTTCTCCGTAACTTATATCAATCACAAAATTATACGGAGCACCACTGCCGGACTTCACTTGATAGAACACAGTTTTCGGACGTACAATAAACTGACGCATCTCATACGCTTCATCAGCAGTTTGTGGAAAGATGTTCTTTGTTCCCGTCAACGTTTCCGCCCAACATGTTTCAGGAACACCCACATTAAAAACACTGTCCAATACATTCATTCTGTGCGCACTCATAATATTAGTCAAAATATTAGTTAAAAACACTGAATAGCAAAAAACGAAACATCATCACTGTCTCATAGTTATCTGGTTTATCAAACAACATAAAACTAAATTGTTGCGAAAAACACCGACACAATTAAAAATCTACACTAATTATATCACACAAAACAAATAAATCAAATATAATTATTCAAAAAGAAGAGTTCAACTCCTGTTGCTCTGTTTTTGTCGAAAGAGCAGCAGAAAACCGTTCTATCAAAGAACTCTTTAAGAGAAACAAAACGCAGAAAGTTAGATTAATAATTGAGAACAGAATTATAGGCAACTTCTAAAAACCTTTTAACAAATAGCAAAGATTATTTTTGACAAGATATACACGATTCACCGGATTTTATTAGATTTTTATCATGTAAATTCTGTAAATCTTGTCAAAAAACAGATTTTTAGAAGTTACTATAAGTCTTTTAATACAGGAGACGAATAATGCCTGATAGATTCCCCTTAATAACACCAATCACGCAACGCGCGCGCCATGTCAAATAGACACTACCAAAAGTTTTTGAACGGCTTCGTCAATCGGTTTAGGCGATTCAAGAATAACGTCCGTAGGTTGCGGCAGTGTTAGTTCTTTGACGAATACGGGTTCCAGTAATACACTTGATTTTGGTTGTCTAACAAAGTTTTCAAAATCAGATCGTTGTTTTGGGTGTATTTTATTCAGTGGTATCTTTTTCAAGTTACCTAGTATTTCGTTTCGTGTAATGTATCGGTGAAATTCTTGCGGGTCGCTTCGCGGTTTTAACAGAGTAAAGATACTGTCCGGATTATTTGACTCAACCGCCGTCACACAACTTTCCATGCACCAACTATCACCGCCGGGAACGTCTTTCGGCGATACAACGATATGTTGAAGAGTTCTTTTGTCTTCTTCGTAGTTGCCGATAAGTTTTTGAGAGGTAATGTACTCCAGTCCTTTTTGTTGTATGTCGGAAAGCGGAGCAAGGTCTTTTACGGACGTAAGGTCTTCAAACAGAACGACATTCTTTACCGGCAATAATTCGAGAATCTTTTTATATTTGTCTTCCCCGTGTTGTTTTATCCACTTCTTACTAAGAAATTGCTAAACCCCGCGAGGGCGAACACTTCCCGCTCCGCAAATATAAGAGTGTGAATCGTTTTTAATATCAAGTGCGCTGGGAATAATATGACCGGACTTAATACCTGTGAATTTCTTAACGATAAGATGTACACCAGGTCCATGACCGCCTTCTTCATGATAACCGCCCGGCGTGAGAACAACCGCCGCCTCGTCAAAATCTCCGATAATTCTACGGAGTTCTTTCACGTAGTTTTGAGTGTTTTTACTCCAAAAATCATCGAAATCCAACGCCGTGAAATTTTTGCAAGATACGCCCATGTTATAAGCAGATGCCTCATCACATTCACGGGCGTGAAACATTTGAGCCACAGTGCGCAGATAACTCGTCGCGTCAACAACACCGTAAATTCGGCTACCGTTAGCATAATAGCGATGACCGTATCTATCAGGTTCACTTTTAGAATTTCCCAGTGGTTTATTCGTCCCGTAAGCCAACGGAAATATCGTCATATCGCGCTGAATCATATTCGTAAGTTCAGTCGCAGTAATACCTTCAT
>JAISBG010000120.1 GCA_031266315.1 Planctomycetaceae bacterium
AAAGAGGTGGGCTATTTATCAAAAAGCCCGCTGGGCGGTTGCGCCGGTTAGGTTTGCATTGACTCCAAAACGGAAGGCAACACCATTGACCGTTGTTAATCTAATTCACTGTCGGCGAGTACGCCGACACGACCTTTCAGCGAAAGGTCGCCCACCTTATGATTGCCGATGAAATATTACCAATTATTTGACGATTCCGGTGGAAAACACCTAATCCGGTAGAATCAGGAAATTTTTATTAAAAATTTTTAAAGGTTTTAATCAACTCACGGTGGGATAAGGGCAACTCCAACCTTTAACGGCGGAACTTTGGCTCCTGTCGTGTAAGGCAAGATAATTGTATCGGGAATAATTTCCGCATTGGGAAAACGTTGGTGAAGCCATTCCGGTACGTAGTGATCCGGTTTATCGGAAAGTTGCCAGAGTATTATTCCGCCTGTTTGATTGACATCGGAATCGGTTGCCCATGTTCCGGTTGGTTTTGCGCGGAGATCGTCAATACCGTGAATATTCCAGTAGAAAAGAACTCGTGGACGATCACGCATTGCCCACCCCGCATATCCGCAAATCGCCCAATCTCCACTCACAAAAGGACAAGGCGTATTGAATTTTGAATACCAAATAGTATCACATCGAATACCTAATTCTTGTGCCGGAAACAGTTGTTTTTTCGGTTTGCCGTTAATGTAAGGACTAAAAACCGAAACAATTAACAGCAGACTCATTACCGTTTCCAAGATGATAATCAGTTTTATTGTATTGAAAAAAGTGTTCGGTGATTCTTTGGTCTGAAACCGCAGAAGTAACCAAGTTCCCGAAAATGTCCAGAACGGTGCCGAATAGGATGCAGGAAACCAATAGTTTTTGGTGAACATAATAATGATACAGAAAAGGAAAGGGATTATGAAACAATAGAAAAGATATTTTTCACACAGTTTTTGGTTTTCATTCTCTGGAGAATTTTCAAGAAATTTAATTTTCCATTTCCAGATAAAACCAATGACCGGATAAAGTACAATAACAGTAGTAAACCAAAATTCCAGTTGAAACATTATAAAAGTTAACGGTAAAAGAAGATGATAAATCCGATTTGAATAAGCGTGACGATTAAGAGCATAATCAAATGTGGCAAAGTCATTTTGATACAACCAAACAATATGAGGTAAAAAAATCAGGAACGCAATTATTGTTGTCAGATAAGGTCTGATTCCGTACCATAATTTTCTCCCGTCGGAACGTGTGAGCATAAAAATAAGTATTGATAACACAAGAAACGCCGCCGGATATTTCGCGTGAAACGCAATACCAATCGATAAACCGGATAAAATCCAATACAAAAAACGATTCGTTTGATACGCCTGAAACACAAAATAAACGGAAAGCGACCAGAACGCCATTAAAACAATATTTTGATTATAAACGAGCGAGTGATACGTAAAATAGTAATAAGGAAGCATTGCCAATGACCCGATCAAAGCGAATTTTTCCGAAAGCACTTTTCTGCCAAGTTGCCAAACCGACCACAACGTCATGACAACACAAAATTGTGACGCAATAAATGGAGCGGCAAAATGACGGTTTGTCAGAATATTAACAACTTCCAAAATCCACGCCGGAAGCATGGGATGTTTTCGTGTTGAAAGAACCCATTCTCTTGAAATACATTGGAGTTCAATCACATCGTTGATCCGATAACCCGTGTGTAACAGTGTTGGTAAAAGAACCCAAACCGCCGCAAAAAAACCAACCACCGACCAAAACCAAATTGCAGCGGTCTTCGGCGAAAAATCGTTCATTGATTCTGTTGCGTTTAATGAATTAGTTAATAAATTTGTTTTTGTTGCGCGTGTTGTCATGGTCTTTTTTGAAATAATTTTTAGCACAGATACACAGATTGTAACTGTCTATTTAATTTGTACCTATTCACGTAACTATTGTAAAATATTATGTAAAAAAATCTTTCGCCCCGCAAGGGGCAATGCGTAACAACCCACCGCAACGCGGTGGGGAACGGCACACACAAAGCATCGCCCTGTAAGGGCAATGGAAAATTGAAAACGAGGTTGAATTGATTGACCGATGAAATGTTTCATTTATTGGCACTTGGTATCCACTGCCCTTTCAGGGCGATGGTGTTTAGGTTTGACCCGCCGCGTTGCGGCGGGTTGTTATGCAATGTCCTTTCAGGACGAAATACATGTTAAAGTATAAACATTTAGGGAACTCATAAACTAAATGGACAATTACGTTGCGAGCTGCGGTTATGAAAATAAAGCCTTATCGAGTTGTTCTGTTTTTGCACCAATATTATTTGTTGTTGCATAAATTTTTAACGAAAATTTCACTGAAATTTATTTTTTTACTAAACAGGAGCTAGATTTCCGTATCGGAAAAATCTGTTAGTTTAATGTTAAATTTTTTGATCATGTCCTGAAATTTTCCGTCTTGCAATGCGTGAAACTCTTTCATTCGGCACGGCGAATGATGAAAACGGTAATCGTCCGGCGAACAACATAACATATTATCGTTTTGTGAAACAGAAAAATCGGACGGATGAATATTGATTTCATAGTTGTCAAAATTACATTTTCCTGTTTCAATGGCGATGATTATTTCTTGTAATGAAATATTATCCATTTTTCCGCTTTCAAGAATTCCGAAATAACCTGTTTTTTGTTTCGTTGATTGCAAACAACAATTGAGGACAATACGTTTCATAAAACCTTGCGGAAACCATTGGTGAAACCGTTTGACGGTTCGTTTGAAGCCGCCGAAATATTCACGCGGTATTCGTAACAATAATTTCCGTGATGTTGATTCTTTTTGTACCTTATCAAAAATACCCGAAAGAACGTGAACGTGTTGATGTGAATCAATGTGATCGAAACGAAAATTATATTTTGTAGCAAAATATTCCATTCGTTCCATCTGAGCCGAAAATTCCATTTGAATTTGTTGCAGAAGTTGCTCTCGTTTTTTTGACCGTAACAACATCAACAATCTTCCGAAACTTAATCGAAACATTCCTCGCGAATCAACAAGAAACGTTATTTTTTGAGGTTCAGTAACCGGTTGACCGCTTGTGAGTGTGAAGTGTAATCCCATACTTAACGTGTTGCATTTATTATGAATATTTATTACGGCTTCTTCGGCAAACGGCATATTGACCATGAGGCTGGCGGCGGTAATATTTCCGGCAACCGCGCCGCTTAAAATTGCGGAATTAACAGCCGGCGAAAAACCTAAATCGTCCGCATTGATGATGAGTTTTTTGATCTTGCTCATTTTTGTATCACACAACCTTGATTTGATCGGTGTTATTATTTTCGTTCAAAAAAATCTCCAAACGGTTTTCATTGTCTTCGATGTCAAAACCGTATTTTTCCTGAACGACAAACAATGGTCGCCGTTTTGTTTCCATGTAAATTCGTCCGACGTATTCGCCGACAACTCCGATTGATATAATTTGAACTCCGCCAAGAAATAAAATTGCAACAATTAACGTTGGCCATCCGGGCGTATTATTTCCTGTTGCGAGCACTTCAAGAAAAATGTATCCTGAATAAAGCAAACTCATTAACGCAACCGAAATTCCGAAATAAACAATCCAACGTAACGGCGAAACAGAAAAACTTGTAATTCCGTCCACTGAAAGTTTGAGTAATTTCAAGGGAGAAAATTTCGTTGCGCCCGAAAATCGCGGCTGTGTCTTAAAATGAATACCGGTTTGGCGAAATCCAAGCCACGTAATCATCGCACGTAAAAAGCGGGAACATTCTTCCATTGAATTAATGTAATTGACAATCCTACGGTCTAAAAGGCGAAAATCGGAAATCCTATCCGGCATGGAAAGGTTGGAAAAATAATTGAGCAGTTTTCCAAAAGCGGCAGAAGTGTAACGTTTAATAATCCCGACGTCTTTTCCATATTCACGAATGGTGTAAACGCTGTGATAACCTTCGTCTTTCCATAACCGAAACATTTCGGCGATTAATTCCGGCGGATGTTGTAAATCCGAGTCCATAATGATGACCGCGTTCCCTTGTGAATATTTCAAACCGGCGGAAATAGCCGCTTGATTTCCAAAGTTACGGGCAAGACGGACAATCTTGATACGAGAATCTTTTATCCGTAACTCTTTCAAAATTTCCAGAGACTGATCGGCACTTCCGTCGTCAACAAAAATGATTTCCCACAAATCAGTAATTTTTGAAAGTTCCGCTGAAACCGCTTCCGCAAACGCCGAAACGTTTCCTTCTTCATTAAACACCGGCGAAACAACCGATAATTCAACAGAATTATTTGGGTCAGTTCCTGTAACGTAAAACTTTCGATAAGGTATTGGTTGTAATTGGTCTTGATGTAACATAAAAAAATTTTTCGGATAAAAAATTAGTAAAAGCAGGAAACCATAAAGTGAGCAATCATAAATAAGGTGGGCAATCCGTTCGCTGAACGGTTGCGCCGGTTGAGTCATTATTGACTCCAAAACGGAAGGAAACACAATTTGCCATCGTTAATCTCGTTCACAGTCGGCTAACGCCGACGCGACCTTTTAGCAAAAGGTCGCCCACCTTATAGTTGCCTACTTTTAACGAAAATCCCATTGAATAATTACAAATATTATTTAAAATTCAAATTTGATACCGGAAAGAAAATACAAGCCTCGTCTTGGTCTTCCCTCTTGAGCGATATAATTATCGTTCTCGATAATTATGGCACCGTACCATTGTAAAAACTGATTGAAATTCCAACCGATTTTTGTTAGTAAACGGCGGTTGACAAAATCATGTTGCGGATAATCTTGACGATTTAATTGTTCAGGATAAAATTCACCGTAATTCAAATCAAAAAGAAAAGCACCTTGACAATAATTGAGGTCAATATAGTAACCGAAACCGGTAATCGGAACACCGTCCGCTTTGTTAATTTGACGATAATAGATGCTTTTTTCCCAGAAGATATTGGTAGGATTAAAGGAACGCCTTAATCCGTATTCATCGTAAATTCCTTCCGCCGACAATATCCAATTTCCGAAACGAACCGCAACATCAAATCCGGCATGATTTTTGTACTCTTTCATTTCTTCGGAACCGATTCCGTCCTGATAAAGACCGCTGACACCCCATTGAAAATATCCGAAATTCATTCCGATTCGACCAACCACTGCTTTCATGGAATTGGTATCCAGTCCGGTACAACCGTTCACAACGGCAACATCTATTTCCCAAACCGACGGAGTCCAGCGTAACAGAAATCCGGTTTGACGCCACAAAATAGATTCTGTACGAATAAATGGAGCGTCCGTTTTCAAGTTGCTCATCAAAGGGACGAGACAATGACCGAAAGGCGTTTCAAATTTTCCGGCACGAAATTCGATATTCTGCCATTTCCACGACATATTGAGTTGTGAAATTTCAAAAGAATCAATCTTGTAATTTGCCGAATAGGATTGACGTTCTGAATTGTTTAAGTAGATATTTTTATCATACGGCTGATTCAGATAAAATTCGCCGTTGAGTTGTAGGGTAGAAGGTTGGATATTCAGTTTGATTTTCGGCGAAAAAACCGACTCAACACCAAAAACTGTTTCACCGCCGCTCCATTGGATTCGTTGGTCATTTCGATAATAAGCACGAGCCAGAATTGCGAGTTCGGCTTCTCCGTTTTCAAAACGGTATTGAAGTGCTCCAAGCGGCTCTGTTTGGGGCAACTCAACACGTTGCCCTGATTGACTTTGCTGATAAAATGGAGAAGAGAGACAAGTGGGGGGGGGGGGGGGTAAAGTGAGAAAATTAAGGAACCAAACCGGTTGCGTCAGCGTACAAAGATTCGGAATACAACACTGTTACCACAAAACCTGAAAAAATTAAAACAGTTGTAAAAACACACAGAATACTTTTGTTTTCCACAAAAGTCGGATAAATTTCCGAAACTATACTGTAATATCTATTTCTTTTCCTGAAAACAGAAACAAGCGTTTTCAATAAACCGTCTTTTCCAGACGAAAAATTTTTTCCTGCTGACTTGCTGTACATTGATCTCTTTGTAGTCGTTCGTGAAAATAGACAAAAAGTCGCATGGCATTTGCCATTAATGAATCACTTTCTAAAGAATAAGAAAAATTCAAATTCGAAACAAGAGCAATTTTTTAAAAATACGGCGATTTTTTTATTTTTTACTTTTTAAAACCACCTGATTGACGAAAACACTTCAATACGTTCTACTAATAAACATGTTCCCTTGTAATGGGGTTGACAATATTATAAATAAATTAGTTAATAAATTTTTTAACGGAAACAATCCGGCGGATTCGATATTATCATGTCTTCATTTAAATTAACACTGATTCTTATTGTTTTTTCGGTTGTAATTGGAGTTTTGGTTGGGATTGGAACATCAATTTCCGCGCTCACGATTAACGGTTGGAATCCTGAACTGGAATACAAAAAACACGCTGATATTATGTTGGAAGCGGCGGCGAAGGCGTCCAATCCGAACGCTAAAGCATTGGTCGAAAATTCCGTTTATGATTTCGGAATCAAAGGCGTTCAGGAAAAAGGACAACACAATTTTCCGATCAAAAATGTCGGAACCGCCGTTCTGACGCTTGAAGTGAACCGGACAACCTGTACTTGTACAGGTATTGATCTTTCGTCCAAAAGTCTTAAACCCGGTGATACGGCAATTGCCACTGTTCGTTACGACGCGGAAAGAGCAACCACCGGTCCCTATCAACAAGGCGGAACTATTGTAACAAATGATCCTGAAAACCGTGAAATTGTTCTTTCGGTCAAGGGAATTTTCACTTCGCCGATTGTTGTCAGTCCCGGTTCCGTTTTGTTTCCAACAATTCCCGCTTCGGAATCCCGTTCTGCGCCGATTCGGTTTTACGGTTTCGAAAAAACGCCGCTCCAACTCGAAAATCCCGAATGGAATGACCACGAACATTTTGAATTTCATCTGCAACCTTCGGAATTGAACGAAGCCGATCAAGCCGATTCCATGCGAAAAAACGCCGGTTCCGTTTTTGAAGGTCGTGTAACAGTAAAACCGGGGTTGCCGGTAGGAACGTTTCAGGAAAAATTCTTTTTCAAATCGAATTATTCCAGCGAACCGACCTTTGAACTTTCGGTTCGCGGACAAATCACCGGCAGTGGCGTTTCCATTTCCGGTTCGGGGTTCAACAAAGAAACCGGTTCCGTGTTAATGGGCAAAACAGTTATCGGACAAAAAATAGTTAAAGATGTTTCCGTTCAGTTTACCGGAACCGCCGCGTTTCGTGCCGATCTGAAAATCAAGGAAGTTCGACCGGCGTGGCTAAAAACAACCTTGTCGGAACCGCGTGATATTGGCGGCGAATCAGTTCGGCGGCGTTTATATTCGTTGACGCTTGAAGTGCCGACCGACGCTCCGGTGTGTAACTTTCTCAAATCGGACGAAGAAAATGTCGCAATGATTACACTTGAAACCGGTCTTGATGATACTCCTATATTAAAACTTCCCGTTCAGTTCGCCGTCGAACAATAAACAAAACAATAAATACGAATCGTTCCTAAATCATTCTCATTCTAATATGGAAACAATTAATCTATCTGAAGACCGTTCAAAGGGAAAATACACCAATCGGAGTTTAGCGCGAACGGTTGCATTCCAGATGCTTTATCAGGACGATCTGAACCCCGGTTCGCGTGAACAATTTACCGAATCGTTTTTGAAACAGGAACTCCCCAATTACGAACCGCTTCTCCGTTTTGCCAGAACACTGGTCAACGGAACCGCCGAAAAAAAAGAACAAATTGATACACTTTTAGCCGATCTTGCCCGACATTGGTCGTTATCCCGAATGAATGTTACAGACCGCAGTATCTTGAGAATTGCGGTTTACGAAATTTTGTTCATGGACACGCCCAAACCGATTGTGATCAACGAAGCCGTCGAACTGGCTAAAAAATTCGGAACCGAACAATCCGCATCGTTCGTCAACGGAATCCTAGATAAAGTTATCGACAATAAATAGTTACACAATAGTTTATGTGCAATAAACATCGAAATCCAAACTCTATTCACTATTAATTATTCACTATTAACTA
>JAISBG010000018.1 GCA_031266315.1 Planctomycetaceae bacterium
ATACCACAGCGGAAGTTATCGCAAGTGTTCAGGAACACCAGATAAAATGTCCGGCATTGTTTGATATTAACATCCTAAAAAAGCGTTCCTATTTTTTTGATGGAAAACGTGTCCATGTCATCGAACATCATTAAATACCCATTTGATTATGATCCGGTAATTGAGATATTGCTTGAGAATCTTCATGATCCTTCCAAAGCACCTTATCGAATTTCAGCATTGATTGACACCGGAGCAACATCAACTGTTATTCCCTATACTGTGTGTGAAATATTGGGACATTCCTTTGAAAAGGGAATTGCTTCCTATACCGCATCGGGAATTGGAACAAGTGGTATTCGAACCTTTGTTCATGCAACAAGATTAACTTTATTAGAACCGCCTCAAGAAACAGAATTTTTTTCGTTTACCAAACCAGTATTTGAACCGATAGAATTTTATTTAGAATTTATTGAACAAGATTTACCTTGTGTTCTTTTAGGACAATCCGATTTTTTACGTTTATTTCGTTACACTCAAGACGGCAAAGCCGGTTGGTTTTCGCTGGAACGAATTTAGTAACACGGAGAATACAATGACGACATTAACATTACAATTAGAATTACCAGACGATTTTGTGATGAGTGAACATGAAGCGAAAATGATGTTTGCTGCGAAATTGTATGACGAAAGGAAATTGACGGCTGGCAAAGCGGCTGCAATGGTTGGTATTTCGAAACGGGATTTTCTTTGGGAAGTTCCGCAATATGGAATACGTTATTATGCCGGCGTGACTCCGGAAGACCTTGATCGGGAATTTGAACTCGCATGTGGGTTCGGTCAGTGTCAGGAAAAAACACCTGTACAGGAAAGTGAACAGGGTAATGTCGTTTCATGAACTTATTATTTCGGATACGAGTTGTCTTGTTAACCTTGAAAGAATCGGAGCATTATGTCTTTTGGAGCAAGTATTCAAAAAAATTATTATTACGAAAGAAGTTACCAATGACGACATTAACATTACAATTAGAATTACCGGGCGATTTTGTGATGAGTGAACATGAAGCAAAAACGGCATTTGTTTTGAAATTATACGAGGACGGTAAGTTGACGGCTGGTAAAGGCGCGTCTCTATTAGGAATAACCAAGCGGGAATTTATCGAAACATTCGGAACCGTTTGCGATATGACACCGGAGGAAATGTTACAAGATTATAAAATCGCTTGTCAGGCAAGCAGACACCTTGATACAAAATACTCTCCATGAAGCCGGAGAATTATGAAATTAGATATTTAATGTTTACTTAATTATTAACGATTTACGATTTTATTACACCATTAACGACTATTTAAAATTATGGCACTTCGCAGACTGGGACAGGTTTTTGTTGACCTTGGATTTATTGACGAGGAGCAACTTGAGATGTTGCTGGGGGAACATCTTCAGCGGCACGGGGAGAAGATTGGTGAAACGGCAATATCAATGGGTTTTGCCAATGATGATCAGGTTGCGGTTGCGTTGGCGGAGCAACTTGGTTTGCAAGTGATTGGTCTTGGCGATTTGACAATTCCGCCTGATGTTCTTGCTCATTTGACGGAGCCGATGGCGCAAATTTACAAGGTAATTCCGATCAGTTTTCGAAACGAAATTTTAACCGTTGCGATGTGCGAACCGCAGAACATTATGGTTCTCGACGAGTTACGCAATTTTTTAGGTTACGAAATTCGTGCGGTTGTTACGACGCCGCGTGATATTGATAATGCGTTGAATCGTTATTATGCTTCTGATGTTGAAAGTGTTGAATCGCTTATTGCCGACATGGAGAATGACAAATCGCTCAAGGAAGCGGCGGCGGCGTTGGAGAGTGGGGCGTCTATTGATTTGGCGAGTATCGAAGCCTTGAGCGAATCGGCTCCGGTACGAAAATTGCTCAACATGGTATTCCTGCTTGGTATTAAAGACCACGCGAGTGACTTGCATTTTGAACCGTTTGAAGATGAATTTAAGATTAGGATTAAAGCAGATGGGACGTTGTACGAAATGGTTCCTCCACCGCGACATTTGGCGTCGGCGATTACAACCCGAATCAAAGTTATGGCGAACCTTGATATTGCGGAACGCCGTTTGCCGCAAGACGGACGTATTCGGCTGACAGTGGGCGGTCATCCGATTGATTTGCGGGTGAGCGTATTGCCGACGTTGTTTGGTGAAAGTGTTGTTTGCCGTATTCTTGACAAATCGGTGATTAGTCTTGACCTTGAAAATGTTGGTATGGACGCGATGTTGTTACGTGATGTCCGCAAGATACTGGAACGTCCCAACGGAATTGTTCTTGTTACGGGACCAACCGGTTCGGGCAAAACGACAACATTGTACGCGGCGTTGAGCGAATTAAATTCGATTACAGATAAATTGATGACAACAGAAGACCCGGTAGAGTACGATATTGACGGTATTATTCAGATGCCGATTGACGCGGATATTGGTAACACATTTGCGCAATGTTTACGTTCGATATTACGGCAAGACCCGGACATTATTCTTGTTGGTGAGATTCGGGACAGGGAAACGGCGGAGATTGCGGTACAGGCATCGTTGACGGGGCATTTGGTTTTCAGCACGTTACACACGAATGATGCGCCGAGTACGATTACGCGGTTGAAGGACATGGGAATACCGTCGTTTTTGATTACGGCAACAGTAGAGGCGATTTTAGCGCAACGACTTGTACGAACGATTTGCTCTGATTGTCGGGAGCAATACACGACGACGCCGGATCAGTTATCGGAGTTGGAGTTGGGGGCGGATTATATTGCCGGTAAGATGTTTTATCGTGGTCGCGGTTGTGTAACGTGTAACAATACGGGTTATAAGGGTCGGACGGCAATTCATGAATTTATGTTGATTAACGATGAAATTCGTGCGTTAATTAATCATGGAGCGTCGGCGTCGGATCTTCGCGATGCGGCGGCGCGGAACGGAATGATCACACTCCGCGAAGCCGGACTTGCCAAAATCCACGCCGGAAAAACCACCATTGATGAAGTTGTCCGCGAAACAGTGCTTGAGTAGTTAATAGTGAATAATTAATAGTGAATAGAGACGCAAGCGTTTTATTTACTGTTCACAATATTAACTATCAGTTGCTAACCATCACTAAAAATAACTATTTACTATGTAATATTTCAGTGGAATTTTTATTAAAAATTTGCAAAGGTAGACAACCATAAGGTAGGCAACTATAAGGTAGGCAACTATAAGGTAGGCGACCTTTTGCTAAAAGGTCGCGTCGGCGTTAGCCGACAGTGAACCAGATTAACGATGGTAAATTATGTTGCCTTCCGTTTTGGAGTCAATAACGAGTCAACCGGCGCGACCCTTCAGCGAAGGGATCGCCCACCAATTTTTCGCGTTAAAATATGGAAATTCGACTGAATAATTACTTAACTACTAACTATTAACTATCCACTAAATTATCATGCCACAGTTTAAATTTGAGGCGGTTGACCAGAAGGGTCAGGAGATCAAGGACATTATCGAAGCCGCAACGGAAGACGAAGCGCAGGCGACGATACGTCAGATGGGTTACCATGTGACGAAAATTGCCATTTTTAAGGAGCGCAAAAAGCAGGGTGCCAAGAAAGGAGCCGGCGGCAAAACGTTCTCGTTTGGTCGGATAAAATCGAAACAGTTATCCGTGTTTACGCGGCAACTTTCGATACTTCAAGATGCGGGTTTACCGATCTTGCGGAGTTTGAACATTTTGATGAGTCAGGCGAAACCGGGGGCGTTACGTAATGCGTTGATAGATGTTACGAACGAGATTGAGAGTGGTTCGAGTTTATCCGAAGCGATGGCGAAGGTTCCGAAGGCGTTCAACCGGCTTTACGTGAACATGATTAAAGCCGGCGAAGCGGGTGGAGCGTTGGAGACAATTTTGCAACGTCTTTCCGAATTTTTGGAAGCGTCGGAACAATTGAAGCAACGAATCAAGTCGGCATTAACGTACCCGATAGCGATTGTTTTTTTCGCGTGTGCGATATTGACTTTTATTTTGATTGCGATTGTGCCGAAATTTGAAGCGATATTCAAGGATTTTGACATGACGTTACCGTTGATGACATCAATATTGATTACGGCGTCGCAATTGGTGATGAAATATTTTTACTTGCTCCCGTTGATTCCGTTTTCGATATGGTTAATGGTGAAACTGACGACGAGTTTTGAGTATGGTCGGTTTGGTTGGCATTTATTTATGCTGAAATTGCCGGTATTTGGGACGTTGGTTGAGAAGACGACCGTAGCACGGACAACACGGACATTGGGAACACTGGTAACTTCCGGCGTGCCGATTCTGGAATCGTTACATATTACGAAGGAGGCGAGTAACAATGCGGTGTTTGAGTTAATGTACCAAAAAATACTTGAAGCGATTCGGGACGGGGACACGATTGCGAACCCGATGAAACTGCACTCAACACCGCCATTCCATTTTGGGGCGTTACTGTATTCGGCGTTTTTTATTCCGATTGCGGGGGCATTGATTTATTTAATGAAACTGCGTGGTCGGGTGATGGACGATATGGTGGTCAACATGGTGGATGTTGGCGAGGAAACGGGGGAACTTGACACGATGTTGTACAAAGTGGCGGACACTTATGATCAGGAAGTGAAGGCGGCAACCGATGCGTTAATGAGTATGTTGGAACCGTTGCTGGTTATATTCTTGGGCGGTATTGTCGGATTTATTGTTATCGCTTTGTTTATGCCCCTCATTAAACTTATCACCGCTTTGTCCGGCTGAAAAAATAGGGCTGAAAGCCCGACATCAATAGCGTAGGGCAACGCCCTACGAAAAGGATTTCGCCCCGCAAGGGGCAATGCGTAACAACCCACCGCAACGCGGTGGGGAACGACACACACACAAACCATCGCCCTGTAAGGGCAATGGAAAATTGAAAACGAAGATGAATTGATTGACCGATGAAATGTTTCATTTATTGGCACTTGGCATCTACTGCCCTTTCAGGGCGACGGTATTTTGCGGTTTTTCCCACCGCGTTGCGGCGGGTTGTTATGCAATGTCCTTTCAGGACGAAACATTTTGAAAGATGAAAATTAGTTTATAATTATTGAAATTACCGATTATCACGATTGAGAAAAATACCATGTCGTTAACAGTAACAAGAACGAGATTATCGCATGTACCGAATTATGTGGTACTTTTACCGCCGGGTGCGGAACTTGCGGAAAAGATGAGTGAGATGAACATTGATATTGACGAAATAGCGCAACGAAGCGGTTTATCGGTGGAGACGATTCATTGCCTATTGAATGTTGAGATTACAATGACATTGGAAATTGCAGAACATCTGGAACAGGCGACTTTGATTCCGGTCGATTACTGGATGCGGTGCGAGGAAAACTACCGTAAGAACCTCCGATTTGTTGAGAATCACCCCAATTATCCTGTGGTAAAAATAACGGCTGAAGATAATAATATTTGCCTTAAATCCTCCGAGTAGTTGACGATAATTACTTCCAGTAACGCAAACCGCCGGCAAACAAAAACAACGTGTAACTTTTAATATCATTCACCATTTTTTACATTATTACATTAACCTTTAAAAAGACAATTGATCCGGTTTTGTATTTTGGAACGGCTAAAATACATACATGCGATTCAATACAAAAAACAAGGAGAAAACCATGAACAGGAAAAGAGCCTTTACATTAGTGGAACTTTTGGTAGTTGTCGTGATCATTGGCATTTTGTCGTCATTGGTTACGGTGGGCGTGATGAGTGCGGTTCAAGCGGCAAAGCGGTCAAAAATCGCCATGGAAATGCACCAAATCACCCTAGCCCTCGAAACCTACAAAAACAAATTCGGCGAATACCCGCCAGACCTGTGGGATAGAACTGCCGTTGTCCGGCACGTGAAAAAAAGATGGCCGCGTTTCCAATTGCCTACTCCACCTAGCGGAGTCGATAATAATGCCTGGCAGTATTTTGCTTTTTTGAAGGCAGTTGATAACGTCTATCAAAATTCCGGAAAACAAACCTTTTTGCTGAGTCAAGGTATTACATTGAAGTCTGGAGTACAATTTATGGATGACTTTCAGACGAATCCTACTGCTGCTGCCCCTAATGGATCGCTCCAACGTCAAGCATCTTATCTTGGAGCATTGTCATTTTGGCTTGGTGGTTTTCCTAATCAAGATGGAAAATTTGCTGGTTTTTCTGCTGATCCGGAAGCACCACTCGGAAAGGAATATACATCGCCAACAGTTATACGAAACAATAACGGCGATCCTAATTATACTTGGACACCGAATAACATTGAACTTGGTACACAAGATAAAGATTCCGCTTTTTACGAAATGATTATTGGTAAAAATATTTTTTATGTTACAACGGCAAATGACATCGTTTTTCCGGTTTTGGTAAACCGCGATGCTACGGTAAACAAAGATGGAAGTACACCTGTTCCTTACGTTTATTTTCGTGGAAATTCTAGCGGCGGTAAAATGGCATACGCTCATTTATCTGCAAGTAACGTTTATTTAAGTAAAGGTTACGAATTTTCTGCTGCAACTATTTTTGCAGGTACACCGTATGCAGAGTTAGGAGTGATTACTGCGTATGCCAAATCAGTTAGTGCTACTGGTAGTCCGCTAACCTTCCAAACACTAATCTGGCATGAAGCGGAACGATTTCAACTGATCCACCCTGGTTTGGATGGTGTTTTTGGCGTTGGAAGAAGTAGGACTGACACAATTCAATTGGCAAGCAGTGGTTCAGATGTACTTAATATGTCTGGATTCCGTTCGACAAACACAGATTTTGATATGAACGACATCGGTCAAAAGGATTTTGACAACCTTACGAATTTTTCGGATTACCAGCAGATCAAGTCGATATTGCCGTAACGGCTAGTTGATTGAGGAAAGCGGAGAGTGATCCCAAAACTTCTTCACACCCCGCTTTCCGAAACAACTACCCGATTG
>JAISBG010000157.1 GCA_031266315.1 Planctomycetaceae bacterium
TGCGTAACATCAGTAACTAATTATTTTGATTAATTATTTTGGTTAACTATTTTGAAAAGTGTAGTAAATTATTTCAGCGAATAAAACGATAAATTCTAAGAGTTATGTTCCGATGGAACATTTTGGTAATATACGGAGGCGGAAAAAAAATTTTTATATCTCATGTCTGACGTAATTACTTGAAGTTATTCGTGTTGCGTTCTCTGAACGTTTGGGATAACTTCTATTCGGAGTTTATTAAAGAAATCGAAAGTTATGAAATTTTTTACAAAAGATAAAAATAAAAACAGACCGGTCAAACGATCACTTCAAATTGAATCGTTAGAACCGCGTGAGATGTTATCTGTTGCGCCGCTTCTCTATTCCATTTACAGCGAACAATCGCAATATTCTACCGATTTTACCACCGAAGCCATTGCCGCTCCAATCGCTTCCGATCAAACCGCGACCACAATTAAACTGACATGGGACGCGGCAACTTTGACCGGACTTCGTCCCGAAGAACCGTTCAAAATTGAACGTTCAACCATTTCCTCCGGAACCGAAAAGTGGACACAAATCGGTTCCGATATTCCTTATAGTTACACAATTGGAGACGGAACCTATTCGTATGAACTCAAAGGGTTGACGGCGTCAACGGAATATAAATTGCGTGTTTCGTTTGGTTCAACGGTTTTGGGACGCGGTTACACCGATGCTGTTACCGTTTCAACTCTCAACAGTGAAATCAACGCCGAAGCGGTTTCGTCCACTTCCATTAAACTTTCGTGGAATATTGCCGGAAAAACAGGAACATCATTTACGGTTCAAAAACGTCTTGCCGGAACAACCACATGGCAAGATACCGGTATCACCGTCAAAGCCGACGGTTCCGCAACAACAACCAAAACCTGTACAGTTGATTCATTAAATCCCGCTGAAAAATACGAATTTCAAGTTTCCTATTATGATACAACCAGTGTTGCCCGAACCAGTCAAGTTACGGAATGTACGACATTGTATGTATTGACGGCGTCCAATAATACACTTAATTCAGTCAATCTTTCTTGGGACGTCGCAATGAGCGGAACATCGCACGAAGTCCAGATTTACACCGGAACAACCAAACCGACCGCAACCACCGTTTGGACAAAAGCAACAGCAGAAAATGTAACTTCCAACGAATACAAAGTTACCGGTCTCAAAGAAAATGCGTCTTATTATTTTCGTGTCAGATATAATGTTACTGAAAACGGCGAAACTGTTACAAGATACACCGACGTATTGAGTTATTCATCGCCGACGAGTATTACACTTGATAACGTAACTGAAAATTCGGTTGATGTCTCTTGGACATTCGCCGCCCAGAGCGGAACATCTTATTATGTTCAAACCAGCGAAACCGGTGCCGCCGGAACATGGAGCGATTATCCCGGTGCGAATACCGTCAATAAATCGTACACGTTGAAAAATCTTGATTTCGGTAAAGAATATTTTGTTCGTGTCCGGTACTTTTCGCCAGCCAATGTCGAATCATTTTCCGCCGCCGAACAGATCACTACCGGAATTGCAACCAAACTTGATAGTGTTACGGAAAGTTCCGCGACCATTTCGTGGAATATTCCCGGTCTTTCGACTCCCGTCGATATTCAGCGTTGCGATGGTTCTCTTGATCCTCAAATTGATACGAACTGGCGGACAATTGCAACAAATATCTCAGGAACTTCCTACAGCAACAATAATATCGGATCAAGTAACAAATATTATTATCGTGTTTCTTACAAATCAGGCAGTGAAACGAAATACACTATTTATGTTACCGCTTTGACAATCGGAACGGTAACAGCGTCCGATCCGTCGATGGACACGGTGAAACTCGACTGGAATTTTAAACCGAAACAAGGTACGAGTTTAACCGTACAACAAGTTCAAGGAAATTCCGTACCAACATCTGATTCGGCATGGGGAACGGCTTCCGTAACATTGGACAGTGACAGTCAAGGATGTACGGTTAAGAATCTTACACCGGGACAGAATTATTTTTTCCGTGTCCTTTACACTTCGGAATTGGGAACGGAAATACAAACATCAAACGCTACGAAAATGATTATGACCGCCGGAACAAATTTAATTGCTTCCGAAACAAACGCGGACTCGGTGATACTTCGTTGGGCGAAAACAGGATTTACATCGCAGCAAAACAAAAATTTCACGGTTTACAGACGCGATTTATCAGGAGCGGAAGGAACGGATACTAATTGGCACGAAATTGCAACCATCAATTCCGATCAAAATAGTTATCAAGTAACAAATCTTTTGGGTGATACACATTATCAGTTTAAGATCGGTTATCAGGGCGAATCGGAAAGTCAAGCGGTTTCCGCAGTGTTAGACTTGACGACCAAACCTTACACGGTAGATATTTTGAATCTGTCACAAAATTCCGCTGACCTTCAGTGGACATTCAAAACCGACAAAGACCCGGCAAGTAATACTTCGTCAACTGGCGACAGCACCGGAACTTATATCATTCAGAAATATATCGGAAGCGGTGAACCGAGTGAAACGGAACGATTATTAGCGGTCAATGATAGTAATTGGACGGAAATCGGAACCAGTCTTCATAACATGCCGCAACCGCGTTACACTCTGGACAATTTGACGAAGAACACAACATATTATTACCGTATCGTTTATACTTATCGTACCGGTAATATTGAGAACGGATCCGGTTCCACTTATGTTGTTCCGCTTACAACTAAATTTTCTGAGATTGTTACGGTAAAAACAAAGAGCGATCTCTGGACAACCAGCACCGGTTCTCATTCCATCAATCTTACTTGGGATGCCAAAACATTAAATGCCGGAACACAATATACCGTACAGTATCGAATTAAAGGAGCCGGAACATGGACAACCGCCAGCAGTTCGGTTCCGACGGCATCATATTCGTGCGATAATTTGCTTGCCGATACGGATTACGAATTTCGTGTGATATTCAACGGCGGTAGCGAAACAGCAACCATTGAAGCCAAAACCTCGAAAAGTATTTTGTCCGTTGTTTCAAAGGAACTTGGAACCGGAACCGCATCGGCAACAATCGAAATGCAATCTATTACCGGTGAATCAAATTTCGTACTTCATTATCGACCGAAAGGCAATGAAACAGATTCTTGGTCACAAAATACATCGCCGTCAATAAACGGCGGAACCGTTTCGTTTCAATTATCGCTCACGCCGGAAACGGAATACGAATTTAAGATTGTTTATGATTCCAATTCCGTTTCACACGAAACGGAAATTAAATTTGTTTCGTTATCCGATGAACTAATGCCGTCCAATGTTTCGGGCAGTTCGATAACGATTCGTTGGAATGATTCGAGTTTTCCCGATAAACGTTCCGGTTCGTCGTATGTGCTTGAATATCGTGTTACGGGAAACAGTGCCTGGTCAACCGCTCCAACTCCGTCGAACAATTCGTCCACCGTCAATAATTTGTCCGCTAATACGGAATATGAATTTCGTGTTCAATACACAACAGACGGCGGCGCAACAGCCTATTCGACGCTCAAAACCGCCCGAACCAAACAACCCGGAATCACCGCATCTGTTCCGCAAGTCGGAAAAGCAAAATTGGCATGGACATTCGAAAGTGTTGGCGGTTACATAATTCAATCTAAAGCCGGCGACGGGACATGGACAGATATTGTATCGATTCCCACAAATTCGTTGCGAGAATATGTTATTGAGAATCTAACGGCGGAAACCGATTATATATTCCGTATCGCTTATAAGACAACACAATCGGGAGCGGATTACGTTTATTCCGACGAAGCGGAAATAACAACACTTGGCAGATTTACTGTTGTCGAAAATTCCGGCGGATCACAAAAAATTTCGGTCAAATGGGATTACGTAACAGATTCGACGTATCGCCTTCAATACAAGGTGAAAGGAACACAGATTTGGATTGAAACAATTCCCGACATTCCGAACACAACAAAGGAATATACGTTTACTTCCTTGACGCCGGGTACTAATTATACGATTCTATTGACCTATTTTGACGGCACGGAAGAACATGATGAACTTGAAGCGGCAACAACCAAAACGGCTCCCGAAACACCAACCAGTCTAGCCGTACCGGTTTCTGAAATCACCAGTAGCGGAGCCACAATTACATGGACAGACAACAGTGTATATGAAGAGAATTATGTTATTGAAGTAACAAATAATGTGACTGGAATTGTCGTTAAAACAATAATTGGTCTCGGGTTAGGAACCGGTCCAATGGAGCATGTTTTGACCGGTCTTGATACGAAAATATCTTACACGGTTAAAGTTTATGCGAAAAACGCGGAAGGTTCTTCTGCGGTTGCTCAAGCGACCTTCACAACTCTTGACGTGAAACGTCCTGCGGCGGTAACTTCGACCAAAACAGCGGCAACACCGAAATCAATTACGATATCGTGGAAAACAAAATCCGTAACAGATATTCCTGACCCAACGAATTTTCGAATTGAATATTACGATGACAAAGATAAAGACCGTGAAAAACTCTGGTATGAGGTTCAGGGACTTAGCAGTGCGGTTACTTACGACAGCGCAACACAAACTTATTCCTGTACGATTTCCAATAGTTTTGTTGCCGGCGATTCGTTGACGGTAACACTGGAAAACAAGACGGCGTATCAATTCCGAATTATTGCATTGGCTCCCGCTTCAACATTTGGCGATGCGACAGCAACATCGGTTAAGGTAACAACAGCGGCTTTGGTTGTTCCGTCAAGTCTTTCGGCAAAGAATATCATGCTGTCAACGGCAACCATCAGTTTTAAGGATTCCGACAAAAACGTTAGTTTGTCGGAAAAAGTTTATACGTTGTACTATGCGGCTGGGGCAAAAAAGTACACAAAATGGGAAGATGTTCCCGAAGAAGAAATCAAATCTGTTATTGTTCCGTCGGACAAATTATCTTATGATTTGACCGGATTGATGGCGGAAACAGTATATACGTACATTATTGAATCGGAATATTTAGGACAAACAACGACAACCAAACCGAGCAGTTTCACCACTGCCAAAATGCCGACGGCGTCAACAATCAAAGGCGGATACACTTTAATTTCGAACCAATATTCGTTCTTGATTTCTTGGAAACCGCCGGCATCGACGAAATTATCGAATGGTATAACGATTCAATATGTTCTTGAAGTTTCGGCGTCCGGCAAAAAGGACACATTCGTAACACTTGCAACACTAATGCCGTCCTCTGTGTCAACATCCTCTTCAGGATTAAAATATGCAACGTTTTCTTTTTCCGAAATTGTCCGGTTATTGGCAGAAAACAATTACGATATTTCAACGAAAGTCAGTGGATTATCATTCCGTGTTGCCAGTACTTTTGTGGAAAACAACACAACATTGGGAACATCCTATTCATCGGCTAGCCGTGTTACATTACCGAAATTCGTTTAAAACTTGTCATTACTCAGTGGAATTTTTATTAAAAATTTCTGATTCTACCGGATTAGGTATCCAAGCCTTGAAAAATTCGTTTTAAACGCGAAACACACGAAAATTCACGGAAGAGGCGGGCAATTCATCAAAAGTTGTCGGCGAAAATGGGTGGGCGATCCCTTCGCTGAAGGGTCGCGCCGGTTGAGTCTTCATTTTGCCGTCGTTCATCTGATTCACTGTCGGCTATCGCCGACGCGACCTTTCAGCGAAAGGTTGCCTACCCTGTGGTTGCCCACCTGATGATTGCCTATGTTGATGTATGTTTTGACGACTTTTTGACCTACGGTGCGTAACAGGAGTTAGTTATTAAAAAAATTAAAAATTTTCTTCTTTTT
>JAISBG010000200.1 GCA_031266315.1 Planctomycetaceae bacterium
CTCAAACGGTCAATCGAAAATTTTTCCAATATCCGCGAAACAATACCGCCGTCTTTAATAATTTGAATCAATATGTTACGGTTTTTCTCATTCTTGGCAAGACGTTTCAAACGACTAGGATCAATACTTAAATTAGGATCAATCAGATCTTTGGGACTCTTACCCGTTTTCAATATTTGATCGAAAAAGTAAAGTATCATTGATGAGTTATAAACTTTATTTTCGCCTTCGGCGTTAAATCGATAACCGTTATAATAATATTCCATATCAATATCAATTTGACTCGCCTCAATTCCCACCGCATCCATCAACACCTTAACTTCTTCATCGGTAAAACCCAACATGTCGTTGTATTGTAAATCAAGCGTGTAATTAGTTACAATATTATAACCGCTGGTCAAATCGTCAAGCATTACCGGAGAAATACCCGTAATAAAAGTTTGATCAACTATTCCGTTATCGGTTGCGGTTTTGAGTTTCTCATAAAAGTCGCGAACCAATCCATTCGCGGTAATTACCTTCTTGTAAAAATCTTCGCCCAACACCGAACCCATCGCAATAAGATCATTCGCAAAATGATCATACTCGTCAATAATTACAAAAATCTTGATCTTCGCTAATTGAGCAATTCTAAATGACCAGTCCAAAGCCGCAAGAGCAGGATATTTCCGATCATTAATTTGATCAATAATTTGATCAGATTTCGGAAAAATATTTTCATGTTCTCCAAGAAACCGGCAAACTGTATGCCTTATGTTTTCACAAAAAGAGTTTCGAAAACCGTCCACGCTTACCGTGTCAATACCGGAAAAGTTGAACGCCATGACCGCGTAACTATTTTTTCGCGGCGTCGGATGTTGACCGATATACAAATCGCCGAATAATTGTTCAAATTCCTCCGCATAGTTGATATCGTAATAATACATGAGCGTGGAAAGAAACAAACTCTTACCGAACCGGCGGGGACGGATAAATATCTTGTTCTTGTTACTTTCCTTTTCCAGCAACTCAATAAACCGCGTCTTGTCAATATAAACGTAATTATTTTCCGTGCGGATACTTTGAAAATTAGCGTTGCCGTAAGGTAATCGTTTTGGTTCTTTTGTGTTCATAAAATAGAGTTTTGGTTTAAGATTTTGGTTTCTATTTTTGTACTTTTTATTCAAGGCAAACAGGAACGAATCAATAACGGTATAACCGCTTGAGTTTATCGCACAATAGTATGCGGTTATTTTGTAAAAATATTTTTGTCAAAACGTTTTTACGGTATTCCCGCCTGCTGTTTTGCGTGAACAGTTACAAAAAAATTAATATTGACCGAAATCGCGGGTTGCCTGAGTCATGGCGGTGAGGTTTTCAATTTTCGTGTCATTTTGCATAATCGCACTGGCATCGACAATATAACCGCCGTTTTTTCCTACTCCATTGATGACTTTTTTCGTGTATTGCCGAACTTCTTCCGGTGTTCCGAGAGCCAGCAGATCGTTTGGAATACCACCGCTGATACAGAATTTTTCGCCAAGAACACGGTGAACTTCAAAAATATCTCCTTTATCAACGTGATAGACGATACTTTTTTCGGGGAGTTCAGCAATAGATTTGAGATTACCGTTCCATTCACCTTCGGCATAGAAGAGTGTTTGGATTCCTTTACTCCAAAGTGTACAGATAATTTCTTTGAGTGAGGGCCAATAGAATTTTTCAAACTGTTTTGGTGAAAGAAACGGCAAACAACCGCGATGTAACCACAATCCGACCGGCAGATTCCGTTCCGGGTCTGCGGTTTGTTCAGCAACGAACGCCAGATGCGGAACTAACGCCTCTATTAATGCCAAAACTTTTTCGGGTCTCTGATACAAATCCATACAAAGAGCGCGGTAACCGCGAAATTTATCGGCGATAATATCAAACGGTGCTTTCAGAATACCGGCAATAGCACATGGCGTTCCTGTTTCGTTGCGCATTCGGGCGATATGAGGACCATAAGCGGCGAAATAATTTTTCATGGATGCCATACCGGTTAACATTGCCATATTACCGCGAAATGTTGCCGGAGAATCCGGCGGCGCAACATGTTGTGTTATTCTTGGAAACCAGACATTGGCAATAAAATCAACCGGAGATTCGATAAACAAATCATAATCGTCTTCCCGCATCCAGGCGTTCTGTTCGGGCGGTTCGAGGTACTGAAATCCAGTGTCTGCCTGAACTTCGATTCCCGGAACAGCGTAATACCGGATTCCAAGCGATTTAACGAGACCAGTCCAAACATAGACCATATTGGGAACGGTTGCATCCCAGTCGAAATCACGGCAACATTTCAGAATTGCCTCAAATGCGTAACGGTAATCATGAGTTACCTGTTGACAGGTAAATCCGGCGTGAACTGCGGTTACTTCGGCAGCGAACGGTCTAACCGGAACACAATCCGGTTTTTCGTTACGCATTGCGGTTGTGAATCGTTTCAATCGCTTTTGATAGAGAATTTCTGTGTCTGACATGAGATAAAAATGGTAAATTATTCCGGTTTTGGAATGAACAAGGAAAATCAAGAATTGAAAACAGCAACATATTCTACTACTTTCAGATGAAAAAAAACAGTAGGATTACAAGTTCTTTTGTTAACCGCTCACGAAGCATCGAAGAATATATGTGTGTATTATTCACTCATGTTACGCACCATAAGTAAAAAAGTCGTCAAAACATACATCAACATCGGAATTTTGATATAAAAGTCATTGAAAATGGCTAAAAAAGCAGAATTTAATCAAAATAGAGAATCCCTGATTCTACCGGATTCGGTATTTCCCACCGGAATAAAAATAATAGGTAATAATTTCATAGGCAATCATCCAAAAGTATCTACACATTTTTTACAAAGTTTGGCAAGCATTTTTTTAGTAGGGAGCGTAGTTTTGTGATTTGGTTTAGGTCGTCTCCTCCGGAATCCAGATAATCGAGTATTTGTAGTAACACAAACAATCCCGAAAGCAATATACCTGCAGTTGGTGGTCTGCCGCGTTTGCGGCTTTTGCCGCTTAATTGTGTCAATACCTTTTTGAGTTCTTCCGCTTCCGGCGAGGTGTTGCGTTGTAAACGCCAAACCATTGCCACTGCCATTGACGCGACAAGCAAACGTTTGAGAATTGCCGGAGCACTTTCTTGCTGCCAATGTTCCAACTCTTACCCGCCCGCCTTCATCAACTTAAAATACGATTCAATATTCCAGCGATAATAATACCATAACACAATTTGCGCCGACGAAACATCACTCGGAACATTCGTCAATAAATGCTAATAACTCAACTCTTCTCCGGTTTTCTTAACAATAAGTTTCGCCATCACAAGACGCAACTGTAACGGTTCACCCGAAACAGAAACTCGCTTGTTTTTCACATTCCGACGAGCCGGACGCGATAAAACGACTTCGGTTTCATAAACGTATTGCAAAACCTTTTGACCTTCATGCGAAAACTCACGGCAAAAAGTAAATTGGTTTTCCGATTCCGCGTGCTTTTTAATTTCGTCCAATGAAACCTCTTTGGCTTGCCAATTCACATAACTAAAAGTATCTACACATCTTTTTTTTATTTTTTGTGGGTCGAGTGGTGTGAGAAACAGCTCTTTTCCCGTTTGGGAGAATTTGTTAAGATTCTCGGTATGGTATTGAGACTAATTTTTTGGACAAGCGACAAGAGCTACGTTATTTTGCGATGATCGTTCAGCATTTACATCACAATCAGGCAATTGCCGCCGGAACCGTAATTCCTGCCGGCGAGGCATCGTCG
>JAISBG010000203.1 GCA_031266315.1 Planctomycetaceae bacterium
TTGCGGCGTAACGGAATCCCGTTTCAATTGATACGCGGGCTGGAATTTTTTAGACGCAAGGAAATTAAAGATATTATCGCGTATTTACGTTTAATTTATAATCCGGCGGACACGGTGTCATTTGTAAGAGTGATTAACGAACCGGCTCGCGGAATCGGTAAAACAACGCTCAAAAAAATAACACAATTTGCAGATGAGCATAATTTGACAATGCTCGAAGCGTCGCGCGAATTTTACAGTCTCAAAATAGTCAACGCAAAAACGGCTTCGGCAATAAAGCGTTTTGTCGAAACGATTGACAAGGTATCCGACGCGTCGGCAAAAGATTATCCGGTGGCGGCACTTATTGATATAGTGTTGGCGGAGACATCGTACAGAGATCAATTTGACGCGGAGGAATCGGAAGAGGATCAGACGCGGTTACAGAATATTGACGAGTTGTTATCGGAGACGCACGAGTTTGATCAAAGAGATATTGGCGAGGACGAGGGCGGGTTGGAGAAATTTTTGGAGCAGGTATCGCTTGTGAGTGATGTTGACAATTTGGATCGCGGGACGGACAAGGTATCGTTGATGACGTTACACGCGGCGAAGGGTTTGGAGTTTCCGGTTGTTTATATTATCGGGTTGGAAGAAGGAATATTGCCGCATGACAGAACGCAAGATGACAAGCAAGTTGAGGAAGAACGCCGATTATTTTTTGTCGGCATAACGCGGGCAAAAAATGAATTGAGATTAAGCAGTGCCGCAAGACGCAATTTCAGAGGCACGTTCTCAAGCACAATCGCAAGCCGATTCCTACTAGAATTACCAAAAAACAAAAACGTCGAATACCACGACTCAACCGACGAATTAAAAAACACCGAAATCATCGACCCATACGAAAACATCAAACTAATCAGAGAAGAATACTAAAAAATAAAAACGCATGAATTAAAATTTCGCGATTTCTAGCGTTTAAAATATTTTTTTCAACGCGAAAAGCGCGAAAAGAGGAACACGAAAGAACGCGAAACTCTGATTTCATATTCTCTCATTATCTCTTTTACATTTTTTTTCTTTTCTCCCCTTTCGCGCATTTTCGCGTTCTTCATTTCGCGTTTTTCGCGTTTAAAAAAATACTTATTGACACGTATTGACTTTTCAAGTACGATTTGTTGTAAATATTTTTTACCCCAATCATAAGATCGGTTTTAACAAACCAAAGTATGTAGATTCATCACTGAAATATTGAAGTACGCGACTAAAACATTGAAGTACACGTATGAAATGTGGAAGTACACGCATGAAATGTGGAAGTACACGCATGAAATGTGGAAGTACACGCATGAAATGTGGAAGTACACGTATGAAATGTGGAAGTACACGTATGAAATGTGGAAGTACACGGCTGAGATGTGGAAGTACACAATTGAAATGTGGAAGTACACAATTGGGACGTGGAAGTACACAATTGAGATGTGGAAGTACACAATTGAGATGTGGAAGTACACAATTGGGCAATGAATCTACTAAAAGAATTTACGAAAATCGTTATTAACTACAACTTTAACCTTTAACTAAAATTATTTCAAAATGACAATTAAACATGATTGGTTGAAACGTAATCACGAGGAATTGTATGATCAAGCGATGTTGACATGGACATATATGCTTGATTATATGAATCGTGATCGTATGGGTTTTACTTCGACCACAGCTCAAGGGCAATGGTACGACACGGTATTTGCGACGAGTTTTAACAATTTTCAGATTAAATTTGAAGATTGGAGGGATTTGACGAAACGTACTGCGGTTATAACGGAGAAACTCAAAGAGGCAGAAGACGATTTCCGACCTAAATATCGGGAATTTTACACGGGTTTTTTGAAGAAAAGCCCGCTTGTTACGGACGATGATTTGGTTTCGATGGGACTGCCGATACGTAGTTCGGGTCGCAAACCTTCGCCGGTTGAGAAAACTTATCCTGATTATGAAATCGACCGAAGCACGGCGCGTCGGTTGGGTATTCATTACTTCGAGCATGACAAAAAATCAAGCGGCAAACCGCCCGGACAACACGGCGTAGAAGTTTGCTGGGCGGTTTTGGATGCGCCGCCGACGGATGTGAGCGAATTGACAAATTCATCGTTTAGCACTCGCTCGCCGCTAATCTTGGATTTCAAAGAAAACCAACGCGGAAAAACCGTCTATTTTTGCCTAAGATGGGAAAACACACGCGGAGAAAAAGGACCTTGGAGCGAAATTTACAACACTATTATTCCTTGAGAAAATAAAGTTGTACTTTTTCCAAAATAAACTTTTTTAATTTCGCAAAACGAACAACGCGAAAAATCGTGAAATTTGACTTTCGCAATTTTTCGCGTTCTCTCTTTCTTAAAAAAATATTTTAAACGCGAAAATTAAGAACGCGAAAATACGCGAAACTCTGATTTCATATTCTCTCTTTACTCTTTTAATAACTATTCAGTTTCCCAAAATTCATAAAAAATTTTTTTTCCCCAAAGTATTTTTCCCTATTGCAAAGAAAATTCGGATCTGGTATATTACACGCTGGTTTGGACGTGGCGGTGTGCTGTGTCCATTGTGTTTGCGTATTGTTTGTTTGAAAACCCTCTAAAAAATTTGGAGAAAAAAGATGAGAGTTAGAAATTTAGTTCAATTAATCGCGGGTATTTTTGTCAATCAATCTGAAACCAGTAGAAAAAGTAGCAAGCCTACTTCAAAACGTAAATTGAGTTTTGAAGTGCTTGAAGGGAGGGAATTGTTATCAGCCAATTGGACGGGTAGCAACTTCGACTACACCGACGATTACTGGCAAGATAATGTCAGTAACAGTTACTACGAATCAAATTATTCGTCGAATTCAGACTCGTCTAATATGTCGTTTCAGAGTAACTCTACGACAACAACCGATACCGAAACCATTCCTGATCCGATATATTCGCTTGCTCAGGAAACTACTTTTGATGGTAGTACGTTTTACACAATAGGTGACAATAGTAGCATCGGCAACATTTCCGGTAATGTTACACTTCGGGCTGTTTTCAATGCAGATAGTGTTTCAGGTTGGAAGTATCTTCTCGCTCATGATGTGGAGAATCACAGAGGTAATGAATTGTTTTTGAGAATTCGAGATGGGAATTTGCAATTCGGTTATTGGCTCGGTGCGAATACCGGTAATGCTAATATTCTTGCGCAGATGTCTGTTGAAGCCGGCAAAACGTATGACGCGATTGGAACGTATGACGGTCAAAATTGGCAGCTTTACGTAAATGGAATTTTACGAGCAAGTACATCGGACACCAACCGCAATATTGGCGTGAATGAAACTCACAATGGAGAATCATTCACGCCGGTTTGGTTACTTGGCGGTCATGGTGAGACGGCTGATAGACGCGAATTTGTCGGTACGATTAGCGAAGCGGAAATATACAATACGGCTCTCACTTCGGCACAAATTAGTGAACTTAGCGGACCGATTGTCAAATTAACCGGACCAACAGGTAATACAACATACGAGGAATTAACACAAGATCAATTTGACGTGACAATAACCAGAGAATTTGACACTGAAGTTATTGATACGAGTTATGATTTAGATTTTGAGTTGACGATTAGCGGTGATGCGTCAAAAGATGATTTTGAAATTTATGACGGTGAAACATTGATAAGCGGTGCGAGCGATTACATCAGTTGGTCAACTGATGGTACAGTTTTCAGCTACAAGATTTCAACCGGAAGTGAGTCGGTAACATTGACATTCAAATTAGTGGACAACAAAACAACGGAAGATGAAGAAGAGAGTTTAACTATCACTCTTACAAGTGCGACAGCAACTGTGAACAACGTAACTCAAGACATCAAAATCGGAACAGATGACGATACAACTGTAACAATAAAAAATAATTCCTACAGCGTAAAATGGCAGACAATAACCGGAACCGATGCCAACAAAACCACATTATCCGCCGATCCCAATAGCGGCGGTAAACGAGTCTTCCCCGAAAAATCCACACCAACCGGTGAAATTGAAAACAAATTTGAATTGGTCTTTGAATTAGAAACGGCGGCAACAGCGAACACAACTCTTTACTTCAAGATTTTCGATCCAGATAATTTCATCGGACTAGGAAACAATGACAACGATGCGACTACATGGGCTGGAGGCGATAACTACGCTGGTCAAGATGTGATGAATCCCATTTCAGTCGAGATTGCAACAGGACAAACAACAGCTGCAATTACGGTAGTTATTTATCCTGATGGATATAGTGGCATGAAACTGGTTGGAGATGAAAATACAATCGTCATAGACTCCGCACATGTGGGGGACAATTTTATTGTTGTCGTTGACACAGATGAAACAAAAGTTAATGCTGCAGCATTGGGAACAACAGAAGATACTCGTTACAAAGAAACAAATCAGCTGACACAAACAGAACTCCTGACCGTGTGGAGAACTCTCTGGATGGAACTTGACCAAATGGTAACACCAACTGCCACGGAGGTAGATGATTTTGCCCCTGACCTTGAAGGAATTATGTGGGATTATACTGCACCTACTGATGAGGATACTAATTTTGATGTTTTGATCCAACCAGCAAAACCCGACATTTCTCTTTTAACGACAGCAATGAAGGCTGCCTGTATTGAAGTCAAAGAGATTCCTCAAGACGCAGCGCATAATTCATGGATTACTGGAGATAATGGTGATTTGACCAATGGTGGATGGCGAACGGAAACGCCATTCGTACATAATTTTGCTAGTAATTACAATGAAGAAGACGAAAATGAAGATACAAATGAAGATGAAGATTATGTTCTTGCCATTGGTGATCCGTCACGCGACATCGCAAACACCATAGAATTCTGGTGTATGCAAGGAGTAGGAGCTTATGATGCCGATGGGGGAAATGATCACGATGGAATTGGAGGTAATTCGACTCTTGGTGCTAAGACTGTAAATGATACCGTTTTTCTAATCTTTTCAGAAACCATTCGCGATATTGCTGCAACACAAATTGGTGTAACAAAAACAGCATCAGAAATTGGTGAGTTGTCAACGATGCATGAGACCTTACATGCTTTTAGTTTTGAAGATTTTGATCATCCGAGTTATAATGTACTGGTAGATGGTCTGATAATGTCGGGACCTGAATTTGTACAATCGACATTGTCAAACGCAGAAATAGCGACATTATCCGCAAAACAGATTCAGAAAATACAATCGAATAACAAACCAACATAAAAGAGTAGTTATAGTTTAGTGGATTCAAAAGGTTGCTTATCTTTTGAGTTCACTGAGCTATATACGAAAGGAGTTTTTTGTATGAGAATATTTTTTTTGTATTTTTTGTCTGTATTTTTTGTTGATGTAGTAACAGTACTACAGGCGAACAGTGATGATGTTTCTGTTATAGTTGAAGTATATCCCAAAGAGATTAGTTTTGGTGATATATTTTTTTCGTCTATAACGATTGAGAATAACAGCGATACACGCTTTGTTAGTGAATTTAAGTATCATTCGCAAGTTATTCCTCCTGCAGGAATTCTTACGAATGCAGAATCAGAACAAGTGCTTTACAATTGGTTTTTCATTACTCGTTTTGAACCTGTTGAAAGAGGTATACAGCGTATGTGGATTATGTTTCCAAAAGAAAAAATTATTGAACGAAAAACACATCAAAAAATAGACTTGACAATGTTTTGCTTGCCGTTGTTTGCTCCGCCGGGAAACGATATTGCCAGCGAACTTCGCGAAATGATTTCCAAAGGTGAAAGTAAGTTTACATTTGAATGGGCAGCTTCTTTGAAATTGTATCGTGAATCCAAAAAGAATGTTGATGATTTACGATATGGTTATTTTTCCATATTTGACGGCAATAATAAATCGGATGTTAAGTTGCTGAAAACTTCGCTAGTTGTGAGACCACGTACAAATGAAATTCTTGATATATTACGAACGTGGTATCGTGAATTACCGTATAGATGTAATCCAAAACTCGTTCCATTATTTGTTGACTATAGTTACGCGAGAAATTCGCCTCATTTACAAATACCTGTTGAATACGACATTGCTGGAAGAGTTGTTAAACCAACGTTAAAGGATAGAGAAAGTTTGAGCTCTTTACGACAAGAATTTTATGTTGCGTTCAAAGAATTTGTCAAATCATTGCGAACTCGTACCCCAGAACTTTTGTCTCGTATTAAGCGGACGAAAGAACTTGAAACGGAATTACTCAAGTTGCCGGATTCGGAATTGTCGCAAAATATGAAAGAGTTTATTAAACTGCGTGGTTACTTGGTTGATATTCGTTTTGCGGAGAACGAAACAGCGGAGAACAATGCGTTTGATGATCTCGTGAAATTTGTTGATAAGTCGAAGGATAAAGAACTGTGGATACAGTTTGTTGAGGAGGTTGCGTTTGACAGTATTTTTGACGCTGAATATTTCCCGTATAAAAAAGTTCAAAACTATCGTAAACGATTTGCCGAAAAATTCACGCCGCAGAACAAATAGACAAACCAAATAGAAAGAGGCAAACGCGATAGGTTGCGAAATTAAGTTTTCGCGACCTCATTTTCAATCTAATTTTCCTAACAAAAACAACCTCAGTAGCAAAAACGGCAAAAAAATATACAACCTCATTACCTCATTAAAAATTATCAATGAGGTAATGAGGTGTGTTTATTATTTTCTTTTGGCTACTGAGGTTTTTTTGATGAATGGTTTAGTCAGAAAAATTGTCTGGTTTGAGATTGGTTTTATTAAAAACCTCATTATTGGAATTGGGAACAATCTGTATTATTGTCAAAATTGGTTTATCTATTTTTTTAGGATGTGGTTTAATCCAAATTTAGCGATTTTATGGTTGCCGAGACGAAAAAAAAGTTGTATTAACTGCAATTGTTAAACAAAAAAGGTACAAAACGAAGGTATATTATCTTTGGTTTCATTGCACAAGCTGCGCGGCTCAGTGCGCTAATCATACCGGAGTCGGTAATGCGGTAGGCTTCGCCCATAAATAACTACTCCTCGTTGTTGCGATTGCGTGTTCGGATTCTCGAATTTTAAAACGGCTTTTTAGTATAAATAGTTCGTACTTAAAATGTCGATAATAGTATTGGCTCTTGTGTTTTGAAATTGAACTTTTCGGAACTTTTAGGCGTGTTCATTTTGAACAATTCACGTTTGAATTTTCAATGGCTTGCGAAATTCAGTGAAAATTTGATTGTGAATTTTGATCAATAACCCTTGTACC
>JAISBG010000235.1 GCA_031266315.1 Planctomycetaceae bacterium
CGACAAGATAAACATGATTTACTGGATTTATTTGATTTTTATCCTGTAAATTTTGTAAATCCTGTCAAAAAATAGGTTTTAGAAGTTACCTTTGAAGTTTTTTACTGGGGAAGAATTTCCAGAAGAGTAGTAGCCGTAATTTTTGAAAGAAGGGTAGTCGAACTCTGCCGTAAACGATTTGTAATGGTTTTCTTTGGATTTTCCGAAACAGGCTGTAATACCGACTCCACATCAATCCGTAAACCCGGCGGCTGTCTCGCGAAATCAATTCATAAAGCGGTGCGGCATTCGTATAATAAATCTCGCAACGTTCAAATTGAATCTGGAGTAACTTGTTCCACTTTTCCTCAAACTCCTCCATTCGCCGAACCATTTCATGGAAAGCGTATTGATCGTATTCCGAAAGTTTTTTATGATCAATTTTATCAATCGGTTTCTTTTTCTGTTCGTTCCAACTTTTTCGGTCAAGAAGAGAACCAAACTGGTTGGCGGTTAAACCGTATCGTTGAAGTTCGTTTTGCGACAGATAAATCCGGTTGTTTCCATAATCTTCCGCCAAATCGCGTAGAATATTCGTCCATTGGAACGCAATACCGCAAGCCTTCGCCGCACGAACCACCGGAGTGGAAAACAACGGCTCCGTCGTTCCCCAAATCGCCAACGCCGCAAAACCAACAGAAGTTGCCACCTGATGACAATAATCCGCACAATCTTCAAACGTTTGAAATTCACGCGGTTCAATATCCGACTCCACTCCGTCAATCAAATGGAATAACGGTTCACGCGGAATATGAAAACGATGAACGATCATCTTCAACGCCGGTAATATCCGCAAACCGGTACAACCCGGAAATTGTTGTTCCAATGCCTGAAACGCCGTTTCGTGTTCGGCTTCGGCAATCGCGGGAGGCGTCCCGTTGAGTGAACCCAGTGTTGCTTCCAACGCGGCTGCCCATTGGTTCAATTTTTGCAACTTCCGCCTCGCACTAGCAGGAATAATTGTACCGCTTTGCGGGTCAATATCCGGCTGATCCGCCAAATCATCAGTAAACCGTGTATAAGCATAAAGTATTTCCATTGCCTCCCGTTTGGCAGCCGGAAGAAGTGAAAACGCGGGAACAAAATTCGATTTTGCGGAACGGGAAATCTGCCGGCAAAAACGAATACTGGTTGGAAGTGAATAATCGGACACGGGTTGTCTTCTCTCTGCGGCGGTTGATTGGTTTGAGTTGGAAATTCGGAATCGAATATTTTAACAAAATCAACCGTTTTTTATATGCACCCCCTTTGAGGGCGAATTTGCAGAAGATACGAATGTCTTGGTAATTTTATGCGGTCACTGCGCTGCACGTAATTGTCTATTTTTATGTTGTAATTAAATGCGACGAAAATTATTACTATGAGTATAAAATCTGTACTATTTCGCCCTGAAAGGGTAACACAAGCCAGCCCGCCGCAACGCGGCGGGTTAGACCCAACAACACGCCGCCCTGAAAGGGCAGCATACAAACGGAAAATGTAACAATACTTATGTTGCCCTTACAGGGCGGCAGTTTCGTGTACCATTACCCGCCGCGTTGCGGCGGGCTAGCCTATATTGCCCTTTCAGGGCGAAGGAATGTTACTAGATTTTGACGTGAAAAATAATGATAAATAATACACCGTTTTTGATTACGGAACTAAAAATTAAAATAGACAGTTACCGCTGCGCTTCGTTCCCGCCTGCCATGCGACCTATTTATTGAGGAGTATCATCATCATCTTTCTTTTCTGTATTATCTTTCTTTTCTATTATTCGTATTGGTTGTTTGCCGTCATTTTTACATAATTTCAGAGCTTCGGCAAGTCTTGAATTGTATAAATCCTGCATCTCGTTGAAAGCTGTTTCTGGATCAAGTTTACCTTCTTTGATTTTTTCCTGCCTGCTTTTTATTTCTGCTGCCAATTGTCTATTCCAGTCCAGACATCGTCTATAAAAAGCAACCCGCACAGCGGTGACGTTGGTGGTAAAGAAACACCGCTTACCATACCAACCCGTCCAATTAGCGCTATAACCGAAATTAGTTGGCTGCCATTCCTTGTTTTCGTTTGCCGCAAAACAGAGTGTACTGACATTAACGTCCACATCACCGCCAGAGGCAACCTCGTTGAATCGGAATGCTCCCTTGAAAGCGTCGAAAGTATGAAAGGAAACCGGAACGATCCAATTATTGTCCCGCCTTAATCTTTCAGGAGAATTCAGAATTAATTGGATTTTCCAATCCATCTGATACCGTGGATTATTTATAAACGTTGTAAATACTCTATCAATGTTCTCTTTGTTAGGATACTCGTTGTATCTCTGCCAGTTGTAACGGTAAACTTCGGTATGAATCAGGTTAATCATTTCCAGCCAATTTTTATCTTTGCTGGCTCTCCTGAATTCGTTATATCCATTACCGATAATGGTCAACCTAGCGCCATTTTTGAGTAATTCATCGGACAAAAGATAGAAATTACCATCAGCCGGGTCAACCGCAACCGAAGTAAAAAGTTCTTCAGCATACTTTGCTCGTTCTTCTTGCTCGCTATTTAGTATTGCGCTATTGGGTGTTGGAAGTTCGGGTTTTGTTGTTGTTGTTGTTGTTGTTGTATCTGGTGATACTTGTTGTTGCGACCGTTTTATCCATTCGTCAATCTTTTGCTGCAACTCTTCTCCATTAATTTTTTGTAATGTTTTTCTATGTAGTTCATTGCTTATCAATCCTTGCACTTTTCCGAAGTCAATCGTTTCATCGGATATTTCGACGCATATCCGGTCTAATGCAACTATTGTTTCTTTGAATTTTTCTTTATCCTGTTCGGAAAGCGAATCTTTTATACCTGTAACAGATTCCCTGAACGCTTGTTTGGAAGAGCAGTCGATACGCGGTTTTGACTCTTCGATCCATTCGTCAATTTTTTGTTTCAATTTATACCCGTCAATTTTGTCGAGTATTTTTCCGCCTAATTCATTGCGTATCAATCCTTGCACTTTGTCGAAATCAATCGTTTTATTGGATATTTCGACGCATATCCGATCTAATGCGGTTATTGTTTCTTTGAATTTTTCTTTATCCTGTTCG
>JAISBG010000276.1 GCA_031266315.1 Planctomycetaceae bacterium
GGCACAAAAACGCGGCGTCAATCTCAATGCGCTCGGAATTGATATTCACACCGAAGAACAGGAAGAAGGACGTGTCGTTTGTAAATGTTTTACCCTGACCGAACCGTATCTTAAACGGAAAATCAAAGAGTTGAATCTTCATTCCATTGCGGAAATCACCGGAGCTGTTAAAGCGGGCGGGGCGTGTATGACCTGTCATCACGCTCCCGGCGGTCTGCAAGATTTACTCAATGAAGTTTGGGGAGAAGAAAAGAAATCGGTAAATTCATTGGCATTGCCGATTGTTTCGGGTCATTTGAATAATCTGAATAATTTGAATAATACTGTCTCCGCTCCGTTAAATCCAAGACCTTCAACAACCGAAACCGCCGAATCCCCCAAACTTTCGCCGTTCCAATTTGCCAAGAAAATTGAAAAATTACTTGACGAATATCTCCGACCAATGGTACAAAAAGACGGCGGCGATTTGGAATTGGTTGACATCAAGGAAACAACCGTCTATATCGAACTTCGCGGAACCTGCGCCGGTTGCGCCGGAGCCGGTCAAACATTGAAATATCTGATTGAACGGACGCTCAAAGAAAAAATCGACGAGCGTATTCGCGTCATTCAAGTCTAATTTTTCCTGATACTTTGGCGGTATATTATGTTGGTCTTTTTTGTCCAAAACAGATGAATCCAGACAAAACAATATGGAATAGGAATATATGATATGAATCTAATAAATATTATTCTTCAATTTGCTAGAACATTTACGATAATATCCTTTATTTTAGTTTTCTATTCAGTAATATCTTACAATGAAGATTATATTTATTTTTTATTTGCCTTATATTTACTAGCATTATCAATAGGTCTTTATTCTTTACATCATACCTGTTATGTTCTGTGTAAACTATTAGATATTGATGCACAGATTAATATCAATAATGTGTTTTGTGATTTCATAAAAAAGAATATGATTGGTTTAGTGCCAAGTTTTTGTTTTCTTATATTAGGTGCTTTTTCTGTTTCATCACCACTTAATTTTCGTTTAGGGATGATATCCGTTTCTTTTCTGTTTTTAATTTACTATTTTTCAGGTATTATGTCAAATTTAAGCGAATATTTAATCGTTGCGATTATTCAAAATCCTTGTGTGAAGACGAAAATCGCGGTACAAAAACAAAATTCAAAATAAATTCCAGAAAACATCACAAAAAATTTCTGATTCTACCGGATTGGTGTTTCCCACCGAAATCGTCAAATAATAGATAATATTTCATAGGCAATCATCAGAAGAGCAATCTTTTGTAGGTGGGCGACCTTTCGCTGAAAGGTCGCGTCGGCGTACTCGCCGACAAAGAATCAGATTCACAACGGCAAATTGTATTGCCTTCCGTTTTGGAATCAATAACAACTCAACCGGCGCGACCGCCCAGCGGGCGGATCGCCCACCTCTTTCCGCGTTTTATGCTTAGACACCTAATACGGGAGAATCAGAAAATTCCACTGAATAATTACATATTTCCTAATACTTTGGCAATGTATTTCCTAACGGCTCAATCTGAATACGCCAATAGTAAATTCAAACGGTTGTATCAATCAGTTGTTTTGTATTGAAATAACTGGTTGTACTCAATAATCCGCTTGCTCTTGATTCATTGGACATAACGTTTTAACCGGACGATTCCAATAAGAACAGTGAGTTATGCTGCATTGAGACCGCCTTTGGTTTTGATGTAAACTATTATAAACATTCAAATTGTGATTCGCAGAAATAGGAAAATCATTGAGTTTAATATTAAATCCTTCTCTTTGGATAGTTCTTTTATGGGAATAAAATAAATAAGATACAATTTCAGGGAAGTTTAAGTAAAATTTTTCTGTTGCATTGTTTTGAGAAAATACAAAAACTTTTCCTGTTAATTAAACTTTTCCGGCATTTGGGACGATTTGATTTTTGCAGGAATTGTTCGTAAATCCGTATTTTTTGACTAATTTGTTGACCAATTTATTGACGAAATTTCAATTTTTTTGAAAATTCCTCTTATCAAAAAGAAAAAGAATTATTATACTTTGCCGCCCAAAAGGATTTTCCCGACAGATTGAGGAAGATTCGTCGATAGAAGGATTCTATCGTTCATTACCACAAGGAAGAAAAAAATGAATTGTCTCCACCGTATTTTAATAGTCGTTTTGGGGATGTTCCTCGTGAGTTTGTGTAGCCAGATTGGTTGCCAACCACAACAGCCGCTTTACCTGACCGAAAAGGGACATTATAAAAATCACCTGATTACCAAAGCGACACGGATTGATTATCCTGATGTCAATGTTCCTTCAACGCTGGAAGTTTGCCAAACACAGGAACCGTTGACCCTTGACAACCCCAATCCGACCGACTACTGGGATTTAACTCTTGAAGAAGCGATTCAAATTGCACTGAAAAACAGCAAGGTAATCCGAACACTTAACGGAGTTGGTTTTTCCCAAGCCGGAGTGTCCGGCACACCCGGAACGCTTCTCGCCTCACCAAGTGCAGTCGGAACCGTTTATGATCCGGCGTTGGTGGAAAGCGATCCGCGTTACGGTGTTGAAGCGGCTCTTTCCGCTTTTGACGGTCAATTAACCGCTGCCGCAAACTGGTCGAAAACCGATGTTCCCAACCGTGTATCCGGTTTTCCTCCTTATATGTCCGATTATCGCGATGATGCGGGAACTTTTTCCGTTGGAATCAATAAATTTGCGGGAACAGGCGGACAGTTTTATGTCAATCATGTCAATCAATATCGGTTGGGCGATACCACTCCGACAACTTGGACAAGTTATCTCGAAGGCGGTTTCAGTCAACCGTTGTTGCAAGGCAATGGTATTCAGTTTAACCGAATTGCCGGACCAGGGGCGACACCGGGATTTTTTAACGGCGTTTCGATTGCCCGAATCAGTACCGATACGGCGTTGAACGATTTTGAAATGGCGGCACGGAATCTTGTTGCGGATGTTGAAAAAGCGTATTGGAATTTGTACTACGCTTATCATCGTCTCGAATCGGTCAAATCAGGTTGTAATTCCGCCCAACAAACATGGTCGCAAACTTACGCAATGTATTCTGTCGGAGCACCCGGCGGACGCGCTCAATATGAGGCTCAGGCACGAAACAACTACTATACGTTCCGCGCTCAAACGGAAGTGGCACAAAGCAATTTGTTCAAAACGGAAAGTACACTTCGGTATATTATCGGTCTCAC
>JAISBG010000388.1 GCA_031266315.1 Planctomycetaceae bacterium
GAAACGTGGTTAATTCTAAGCGACCTTTGTAATATAAAAGGAGTACAACTATGGAAAATTTCATGAAATGTTTGATTGTGTTTTTTGGGAATTTTTTGGAAAAATTTTCTATGTTAAAATGGGCAAGTCAGGGGGGGGGGGCAGTATGCGGGGAAGAGTTAAGAAACGAGAGCGGAGAGTGTTGGCTTTCCCAATATTTTTCCGCAAAATTCTTACAACTCATTCGTTCTTCACCGTTCGGCTTTACGTTGGTCGAACTTCTGGTGGTTATTGCGATTATCGGTGTGTTAATCGCTCTTCTGTTGCCGGCGGTACAGGCGGCGCGGGAAGCCGCAAGAAGAATGCAATGTGCCAATAATTTAAAGCAGTTTGGCATCGCAATGCACAACTATCACGATACAAATGGTGCTTTTCCGGCAGGACGAAGCGGACCAGCGTGTTATTGTGGTAGTTGCGGCGGCGGTTCTAGTTATGGCGGTCCTAATGCAGTGGGGCATTGGCCTTGTTGGGGGGCATTGTTCTATGTGATGCCCTTTGCCGAGCAACAACCACTTTATGACATTTACTACCAATACGTTACAGGAACGACAAAACCAATAACTGCCGGCGGAACCAAAGCAGCCGGACTCGGTTTCCATCCTTGGTATGCCGGCACGACCAATGCTTTGGGAAACCTTTTTCAATCACCCGTTGCGATATTACATTGTCCTTCTGACGGTGATTCTAAACAGCTGAGTACACAGCCTCAGAAACGTACCAACTACGCTACTTGCGTCGGTGACGGTTGGGCAAATAATTATTATTCCAATGGCGTATTTCGAGGTATGTTTGGTACGCTGGTTTGGCGCGACATGTCTTCCTGTACCGACGGAACAAGTAATACGGCAATGATCAGCGAAATGGTCATTGGTGCAGCCAATCCGTCGGAAGTCGTCTCTGTTTCAACAGCGTCCATTAAACAAGGTGCTATTCGGCTTGATGCGGCACCAACGAATCCGCAAACTTGTTTCAATTACAAAAGCGGCAATGATGTCTCTGGAACAAAATTTAACATGTGGCGAGGAAATACCCGATTCAGCGGACGAATGGTAGATGGAGGAGGATTTGCAACCGTTCTACCGCCAAACTCTCCCTCTTGCGCCGGTTATTCTCCAACAAGTGATTATTATTGTTCCGGTTTGATGTCGGCAACCAGTAATCATTCGGGCGGAGTTCAAGTTGCACGTATTGATGGTTCGGTGTTCTTTGCAAGCGAGACAATTGATTGCGGCGACTTAACAGCGGCTTCTCCAACTGCCGCAAGCGGCGCAAGTCCTTACGGCGTTTGGGGTGCGCTCGGAAGCCGTAACGGCGGTGAAACTAAAACACCGTAAATTTTGTGTTACCATTCATGCAATATTTATAAAGGACAAACAAATTCAAAAATAGAAAACTCAACGGTAGAAAACTCAACGGTAGGTAACTCGAAGGTAGGCGACCTTTTGCTAAAAGGTCGCGTCGGTGATAGCCGACTTTGCCTCTGTTTTCGGCAGATGACCTGATTCCGAAACAGTTGAATCAATTATCATTATTAATCTGGCTCACTGTTGGCTATTGCCGACGCGATGTTTCAGCGAAACATCACCTACCTTTGAATTGCTGATTTTTTGTAAATTTTGTTTAATAAATTAAATTTTGTGTGAATGATTATTTTTTTATCTCAATATTTGAAAAGGAGATGATTGATGAATCGATTATTTTTCGTTCTTGTTTTTTGTTGCGGATTTTCTGGAGTTATCGGATGTTCCGACAGCAACCCTAAGAAACCGGAAGGATTTCCAACACTTTATCCTGTAACACTCATTCTGACTCAGGAAGGCAAACCGCTTGCGGAAACAACGGTAACATTGATTGCAAAGAATAAATCAAAATGGGGAAGCAGCGGGTTTTCCAATACCGACGGAAAGGTTGAACTGAAAACGAACGGTTTTATCGGTGTTCCAGCCGGTCAATTCAATATCGTTGTTACGAAAACAATTTCGGAAGGTATGCCCACTACTCCCGACGAAACCGGTAATCCCAAAACTTATACCTTGATTGAAAAAATTTACACTGACCCGAACACATCGCCACTAACACTCGAAGTTACTTCGGAAACAAAAGATGTAACTTTGGAAACTGGAAAAGCGGTTAAAATTCGGATCGATTAATAATTTTCGTAATATTTCAGCGGAAGTTTCATGAACCTGAATAATTTACGATTTTTCAAATTTTCAGGAAAAAAGAAACATGTCGGTTGACTTCTGGCTTTGTTTTGTGTAAATATTAAAAATGTAATTCAATCACATTATATTTTTTTTACCGTATTGTGTTGTGGTAAATATTTTGTGATGATTTCAACAAAACCTTTTAAAATAAGGAATATGACTATGAAAAATTTTTACAGTATTTTGTTTATTGTTTTTTTGTGCAGTTTAACAATGTTGGTTCAGGCTCAGGAGGCAACTTCTCCGAAAATCGCGATGCCGTTGACAACGGCTCATCGCGGTTTGTCCGGTTTGGCTCCTGAAAATACGTTGACTGCTTTCAAGTGGGCAGTTGCTATCGGAGCCAATTCAACAGAATGTGATGTTTATCGAACTGCCGATGGTGTTCTCGTTCTCTCGCATGACCGGAATACAAAGCGAACAACTGGAATCGATGCAGATATTACAAAAATGACCTTTGAAGAAGTACGGAAATTCGATGCCGGTTCCTGGAAAGGCAAACAATTTGCCGGTGAACAAATTCCGACTTTAGAAGAATATCTGAAAGTTTTAAAAGACACAAAGTGTATTCCCATTATCGAAATCAAACAACCCGGAACCGAAAAGGATATTGTTGAGTTGCTCGGCAAACTGAATATGACCGAAGACGTATTTATTGTTTCGTTTAATTCGGAATCGCTTGCCGAAGTGAAACGTTTGGAACCGCTTGTTAAATTCGTTCATATTTTCAGTTGGAAATTGGAAGGCTCTGCCGAATCAAATGCTGAAGATATTGCTGTAAAACTCGCCGAAGATATTGCTGTGAAACTCATGGACAAAGCCGCTAAAGTTGGAACGAATATTGTCAGTTTGAATCATGGAATGCTTTCCAAAAAACTGGTTGACCTTTTACATGAAAAAGAGTTTTACGTTTGGGCGTGGACGGTGAATGACATTCCCAGAATGAATACACTTCTTGATTGGAACGTTGATAATATCGCGACAGATCGCGCCGATATTCTGGTCGAACTTATCAAACAACGGAAAAAATAAACGGAACTATTGCGATGTTTCAGCGGAATTTTCGTTTTTATAGATATACTGCTTTAGGCATAAAATTGGTACTTTTTTGACAATTCAGCGGAGTAGCCCGACAGGCTTCATTTTCATAACCGCAGGTCTTTGACCAAAAGTATCTACACATCTTTTTTTCAATTTTTTGGAGTCAAGTTCCCCGCCAAAC
>JAISBG010000469.1 GCA_031266315.1 Planctomycetaceae bacterium
TTATGATAACTATTGATACCAATACTTGCACAAACGAAGAAAGGAAAATAATTGAAAACAGTTCTGTTTTAATTGTAGAAGGATACAATACAGGCATAAATTGTTTATCACCATGTGATATACCTTTATCTCAAGCATTGAAAGGTCCTAGACAACTAGGAAGTAGAGAAACGATGCTTATGATTGGCGGAATTCATAAAGCACCAGAGGGACATTTTTTTGTTGGCAACAAAGATGGAACTATCCGTTTCCTACGATCAACGACTACTACGGAGGAACTATTCCAATATGAATAACCAAAGATTCTTGTGAAAAAACTAAAATATTTCCAATGATCAAGTGACCAGAATGTGGATATTTAATCTATTCTACTGTATTTTTCCACGAGCTATTCTAAGCGCGTCAAGTAGCCTCGGAAGGTAAAAAATAACCCAATTTTTACCTCCGAGGCTACTTGACGGGCTTAGAACAGTATTGGGCAATCGCACCGGATAACCATGAGTTGACATGTTTACCAACATAATAGGATATAATTGAAACGATATAAAAAGTTAAAAAAAGAGTTAGAGATATAAACTGTCGACTGTCAAAAATTTCAAAAATGCAATATTCTGTCGTAAAAAATGCAATGGGAACAAGGTTGATATATATCAAGATCAATATTTTTAAAACGGTTTCTACCAATGTTATATCGGGTGTGATTTCGCAGTCATAAAAAAGATGTAATTTCAACTTTGATGATTCGAGTTTGCCCCATATGAAACATAAAAACATTACGACACCCAAAAATATATTATTTTTTGTAAATGGATTTGACATTTTTTTTACAAGAGAGATAGCAAATCCATCTTCTAAATTGTCTTCATAAATTAAAGATGCAACCAACAAAATTAATTGATAATCAAGGATAATAATAGTATAATATAGCATACATATAAATATTATACAAAATGCTAAGGAAAGCAAGTCAGAACAGAAACGACAATTAAAAGGATAATTAACCATTTTATTGATGACAGTCCTTTTCCACAGGAATTGGACGTTTTTTTATTTCTTATTTTTTTATCTTATTTGTTTTTCTCCGTTGGTCAAGAAATTAGTTTACAGTGGGGTCGTCTGGAAATTTGTCGGTGTGGAGCATTTCGCTCAGAATGTCTTGACCGATTGATTCAATCAAAGAACGCCAAAGTTCTGGGGTTTCACTAAAAACAAGTTCGCGTGTTGCTTCCGCAAGATACCAAATTCCTTCTGAAATTTCGCGCAACAATTGACCTTTACTCCAACCGGCATTGCCAACAAAGAAACGGAAATCATAGTTTTCATCCTTGACCAATTGTTTCAAATCTTTTTGAACACTTGTAAAATAAACTCCGGATATCACTTCAAGATCGTTAAATTTCTCGTTGGTATGAAGAGCGGTCAGGGAAGTGAACACCGGTCCTCCGAAGTGCAACAATGAATCCGTTGCGCAATCCTGATGAAAAACCGGTTTCCAGATTTCCCGAATTGGACTGTTCGAAATATGGTTCAAAATCAAACCGATCACACCGTCATCGTCATTGTCCTGAACAAGGAAAACAACCGTTCGCCGAAAATTCGGATCGGTTAACGACGGTGACGCAATTAAAAGTTTGCCGGAATAATTCATGAAAATCGAAAAAAAGTACAGTGTCAGAATTTTATTACGTATAATTTCATCGTGCTTTCGACCGGAAGTAGAAACAACTCGAATAATATTCTCAAATAATATTGTTGTGAAATATATGGTTCCATTTCTGTTTCTGTAACGCGTCAATACAACGTAATAAAAAACGGAAACTTTCGTTCCCGTTTTTTTCTGTACCGGCGATAAACGATACGATAAACAACTTTACTCTTTGACTTCAAACTCAGCGTCAATGGCGTCGTCATCACCTTTTGCCTGCGGATTCGCTCCCATTGCTTCGGCGGTTTCGGCTCCCTGTTTGGCGGCATTGGCTGCTGCAGCGGCTTCGTACATCGCTTTACTCATCGCGTGGGAAGCCTGTTCCAGTTGTTCGGTTGCCGATTTAATGTTCGCCAAATCGTCGGTTGCAATCGCTTCACGGGTTTTACCAATTGCCGCATTGATTGCGTCTTTGTCCGTTTGATTCAAATTCGCGTCATTTTCCTTGAGTAACTTTTCAAGTTGGAAACACATTGATTCCGCATTGTTCTTCGCCTCGACCAATTCACGGCGTTTTTTGTCCTCATCAGCGTGGAGTTCGGCGTCGTGTTGCATTTTTTCAATTTCGTCTTTGGAAAGACCGGACGATTGCTCAATACGAACTTTTGTCTCTTTTTTCGTCCCCAAATCCCGCGCCGAAACATTCAGAATCCCGTTGGCATCAAGATCAAACGAAACTTCGACTTGCGGCACACCTCGCGGCGCAGGCGGAATTCCTTCCAAATTGAACTGACCTAAAAGCCGGTTATGAGCCGCAATTTCACGTTCACCCTGATAAACTTTAATTGTTACAGCCGTTTGGTTATCGTCTGCTGTACTGAAAACTTGTTTCTTTTCGGTTGGAATTGTTGTATTCCGTTCGACGAGTTTGGTCATAATTCCGCCGAGCGTTTCAATTCCAAGCGACAACGGTGTTACATCAAGCAACACCACATCGCGGACTTCACCGGCAAGCACTCCTCCTTGGATTGCCGCGCCAACCGCAACAACTTCATCTGGATTCACCCCTTTATGCGGGTCTTTGCCGAAAATCACTCGTACCATATCTTGAACTTTCGGAATCCGCGTCGAACCGCCAACTAACACCACTTCATCAATCTGCGACGACGATAATTTCGCGTCTTTCAGTGCTTGCATTACCGGTCCTCGGCAACGTTCTACTAAATGGTCGGTCAATTGTTCGAACTTTGACCGAGTTAATTTAACCTGCAAATGTTTCGGACCGTTTTGATCTGCCGTAATGAACGGCAAATTGATGTCCGTTGATTGGGCGGAACTGAGTTCGCGTTTTGCTTTTTCGCAGGCTTCCTGAAGCCGTTGAAGAGCCATCGCGTCTTTCCGTAAATCAATTCCCTGCTCGGCTTTAAACTGTTCGGCAACATGATTGATCAACACTTCATCAAAATCATCACCGCCAAGATGTGTATCGCCGTTTGTACTAAGAACTTGAAAAACACCATCGGCAACTTCAAGACAGGACACATCAAACGTTCCGCCGCCAAGATCGAATACAACAATTTTCTGGTTGACATTTTTATCCAAACCATAAGCCAACGATGCGGCAGTCGGTTCATTGATGATTCGGGCAACTTCAAGTCCGGCAATTTGTCCGGCGTCTTTGGTTGCTTGACGTTGGGCATCGTTGAAATAAGCCGGAACCGTAATCACTGCCTTAGTAACTTTATGACCGAGATATGCTTCGGCTGCCTCTTT
>JAISBG010000517.1 GCA_031266315.1 Planctomycetaceae bacterium
CCCAACCGTATAACTGGAGTCGCTGCCAAAACGACGAGGTTCCGGTACAAGAAACCGGTTGATTCGGTTCATAATATTCGTTGCACGAATTAGCCAAAATCTGTCCGCCCTGACTACCAGGTGAATCAAGATGTTGCTCAATATAACTCGGTAACGAATAAGTTGTTGCAGAGCCGAATTGTTCAGACCGAAGTTCTCCGGCAACGATCATAAATAAAACGTACAAAAAACAAAGGATCACTATTTTTTTCACGGTAATTCTCCTTTCGGAAAAAAAGGGGGATAAAGGTATTCCCGTTACCGTAAAAAAACGGCAACGGACTGTCGTAACAGGCAATCCGTTGCCGTAAATTTTTTATGTAAATCAAAACCGGTTCAAGCGGTTATTTTCGGATTCCTACGAAATAAAAGTTGCCTAAATTTAAAACACTTAAAACGAAACAACTCCGGTAATCCCGCCGGAAAACTGATCACGATTTTCGCCGCGATTAAACGGTTTTTCTCCAACGTTTTTGTTTGCGCTGTAATCGTATCGAATTTCCGGTCGGATACTGATATTAGAGTACGGTTTCCAATTCACGCAAAGTGTGTACTCGCTGAGGTCGGTTCCGTAACCGAAAATGTCATTCAGATTCGCCCATTCCGCACGAAAACCAACACCCAAACGATCATTGAATTGATAAGTCAGGTAATTCGCAATACCGTACATAAAAGCACGGCTGCCGTCATTTCTGGTTTTAGTATCGCTATAGTTCCACTGGAATCCGTAATGCCATTTATCGGAAATATCGTAATTCGCAACAATTGTATGCAAATAAACATTCGTGCCGCTGAGACCATACCGATTCTGATCAATGTCGCCGGAATCACGATAACCTCCATAACCGTTACGGTTATACATTACCGCGTAGGAAAGATTCAGTTTATCGGTAAATTGATACGAAATTGTTCCGAGAAAACCGTGATCATCGTAAGCATTTTCAGGGCTGCTGTCTGCTCCGGCAATGTAACCGGCTCCAATCGATAACTTATCGTCGGGAGCGTATTCGAAAAAAGCACCCGAATGAGAATACGGTTCCATCATAAAAATATTGGAATGACTGAAAAAGAAAAAGTCGGGAGCACGAAGCGGTTCATAACCCATAATCGTTTCAAATTTACCGAGTTTGACGGAAAGATTGCCGTAAGCGAGTTGGGCGTACAATTGCGGTATCGCGGTGTGATAATCGCCGTCCTGCCAACCGCAATCAAATTTCGCATCGCTCCAACTTTGAGCAAACCACGCTTCGGGACCAAAATATCCTTCAACGGCAAAACCCCAATCAAGACCATGTTTACCGTCGGCTTCCTTTTTAACTCCAAGCCAAACCTGATTCACCTGAAAATCAGTCGAATGGACGGTTGAGAGTACATTGCTGTTACCGGAATTGGGATCAAATTGTGTAACTTCTCTGTCGTTGTAGTTTGAACCTCTTGTCCGCGTAACAGTATTACCGCGACTGTTTGCATAAACACCGCCTTGAATCCAGCCGAAAACTTCAATACTGTCCAGAAATGACCGGCGATGACGTTTATTCTTAAACAGGTTAAACGTTTGCAACGAATCGCAAGAAACCGCGTCGCAAGGGTCACAGGTCAATTCTTCGCAAACTTGTTCGCAGGGAGAACATGCTTCTTGAGCAAGGTAAACGGAATTGGTTTCCGTGTGAGCAAAAACTTCTCCCAAATAGGAAAACAAAACAAAAGATAGTGAAAATACAAAAACTTTTCTCATAATCTGTTTTAGGTTTTTTAGAGATTCTAGTTGATACGGTTAATTTGGTACAATTAATTAATAGGGTGAATACATCAAACAATAAAGCGCGAACAACTATTTATATCGACGTTGCTTTTGGGAAACTTAAAATATTACAATTGCAGCAATTCCTCCGCTTAGTTGATTTTTATTATTTCCTCCGCCGAAAGGTTTGAAATCATTTCGGTAAAATGTCCAGTCGTAACGGATTTCCGGTCGAAGAGTAATATTTTTTGTTACGCTCCAATTTGCCGTTAATGTCAGGTCGTAAAGATCGGTTCCTTGTCCGCCGGTAAACGGAGCCAAATCGACAAAAGTTCCTTTACCGCTTAACCATTCGAATCGTGTTCCGACGGATAATTTTTTGTTGATTGTATAAATTAAATGCTGATTGAAACCGTAAGATTTTCTAATCGTGTCGGGAACAATCTGTCCGCCGTCGTCATTGGCTTGACTCCAAAGTCCTTCAATCATGTAAAACCAACGTTTATTGATTTGCCGTGTGTAACGCAATGTCATTGTGATTTCATTTTCCGTCCAATAAGCGCGTCCGTAATTCAAGGCATCGGTACGGCGATACAAACCGTTGTGGTCTCCGAAATAGAGCGAGTAAACGAATCCCGAATCAGGAGTTGGTTGATACTGAATCTGTCCGAGAAAACCGTTATCACCGAACCGGTTTTTGAAACTATTATGATAACCCGCCGTCCAGCCGCCAAGAACTGTCCATTGATCGTTAATTTTGTATTCGGCAATCGCTCCGGTGTGAGTCATCGGTTCGTTGTAACATAAATAAGAATGGGAATAAAAGAACGATAAAGGACCGGGAATCGCTTCGTGAACCATAATCGTTGCGAATTTTCCGGCGCGGAGTTTCAGATTTTTGTAGCCGATTTCGGCGTAAAGTTGAACAAACGAACTGTAATAATCGCCGCTTCCCCAATTGTAATCGAAGGATTGATCGCCGAAACACTGTGAAAATTTCGCATCGGTACCAAATGAAAAATCGCTACGGAATCCCCAATCCCAACCGTGTTTGGTATTCAGTGTTTTTTCTGCGCCGATCCAAAGTTGGTTGAGCATGAGATCGGCGGGTTGAGTGGTTCCGGTGATGTACGAATTTCCTGACAGCGCATCTTGATTCCGTGAATCCGGACCAGGCGAAACAGTATTGTACACATTTTTATGACCATGACTATTAACGTACAATCCCGCTTGAAGCCAACCGTAAAAATGAACGGAATTTAACCATTGTTTTTTATTATGTTGTGTACAACCGGTCATGCAACAGTCAGTACAATCGAAAATAGTATCATTATCAGCAAGACCGCAAGAGTTTTCCAAAACTCCGCAACATGGATCTATTGGAACACAGACATTACGGAGCATAGAATCACGAGGATGTTGTGCTTCGCTTATGCAGGGAGTTGAAAAAAGCAACAACACAAGAACAGTAAAAACAATGATGATTGATGTTATTTGTTTCATTTTATTTTATTGAAGTTGCAAAAAATAAACAGAGACGGTTGCGTTGTTTATTATTTATTGTCTATTCTATATGTCTATAAAACATCAATTCGACAGACAAACCTTTTATGAACAGAAAGTTCCAGAAAAATTTCAAAAATTATTAAAGTATCCCACTATAAACGCAAAGTATGGAGTAACGCAACCGATTGAAAAAAAATCCGCAACCGCTAAAATTTACCCAACCGGATTGAGACTGACGACAAAAACAAATGGGCAACCGGTTTCAATAATCCGGCAGCCCCCGTTTTATCAAAGGTTTAATGAAGAAAAAAGGTTTAATAAAGAGAATCCGTATTGCCGTCGTTCACGCAGGACAGCCGAGTTAAGATTTTCGGCAGAGTCGTAACGGAAACTCCCCGAACAGAACCATCTCCTAAAACAAACTGGCATATACCAGGGTGATAACTGCCAAACGGCATATCATTGGGGTTTCTATCTGTACCCGAATAAGACAGGTCATTGGGACCGGTTGCCAAAGGATTCCCATTGGTCAAATCGGCATTGCGATTACGGATAACACCTTTGAGCCAAGTACCGATTCCCGGATTGTGTCCTCTTAAATACGTGTAAGTACAATCCGTTGCCCGATGCCGCAAATCGGTACCCGCTTCGGCAGTACAGACTCCAAGAATTTCTTGCGGAATGTGTTTCTCTCCGAAAATAATTTGGTTCGTACTTCCGTCGCTCCACCAAGCCATTTCGTCTCGTGATTGCCAAGACGCAATTTCCGCACCGGAGTCCTTGCTGTATTTATTTCCTGCCGTACCTGAAGCCGTAATATAGGAATCGGTATAGGTAATAATACCGATACGAAAAGGTCCGTCAACATTATTGACGGAATACCTATGACTTGTCCATTCGTTTGAGTTCGTGGCTTCTGTAGCACCGTTGGAATAACCCCAAATCTCGGCATCACCTTGTCGGGCAGTGAAAACGACGGCGTAATCGCTTTGCGGACCGGAACCGTCTTTCCATTCTCCTCCGCCCGCATCAATACTGTTTGCGTAGGCAATTCCGGAACGGCGAGTTGGACAAGTCATTATTGAAATGGAAGCCGCTCCATTTTTATCGGCTTGTGTTCGAGTAACGCCATTGATTGTTTTTGTCGTATCGCGGAACCAATTCCGCAAATCACCGTCCATTGTACTGCGAGGCGAAAGCGAACCGAGTTTCTCATAAAGAGCCGGTTGCTCCATAAAGGGGTAAATCAAAACGTACAACGATGGTTTCCCGTAACCAATGTGTACCGGAGGCAAGCCTTGCCGAGTATCGTGAAATGTATGTACCGCAAGACCGAGCTGCTTAACTTGGTTTGAACACGACATCCGTCTTGCCGCTTCTCGCGCCGCCTGAACCGCCGGCAACAGAATTGCGATTAACACGCCGATAATCGCAATCACCACAAGAAGTTCGACAAGCGTAAAGCCGAACGGTGAAGAACGAAGGAGTTGTAAGAACTTTGCGGAAAAACATTCGGAAAGCCAACACTTTCCGGTATCCGTTCTTAACTCTTCATCATATACTGCCCCCCCCCCCTGATCTGCCCATTTTAACATTTGACTTTTCACCGAATTTTTTATCCAATTGTTCAGTGAATTTTTCGAAGCGTTTTCAACAAAGTTTCTCATCGTTATGTTCCTTATTTTACAAGGTTTCATCAAATCATCGCGAAACATTTACCGCAAAACAATACGGCAAAAAATATGTATCG
>JAISBG010000535.1 GCA_031266315.1 Planctomycetaceae bacterium
GCCTACCTGCTCTAATCCCCAGGAATTGAACTCTAATCCCCGGAGATTGAAGACCTAATTGGGGCGATTTTCTCCTGTTGTCAACAGCCCCGCTAGAGGCGAGATGTTGGTAGAAAAACAGAGAAAAAGATTAAATAGGAAAATTATGACCGCCGACAGTAAATGAATCCGATTCTATAAGTGAACATCAGGTTGTGCCGATACTGAATTGCGGATAAATTTTCTGATTCTAATCGGATTAGGTGTTTTACAAGGGAATCGTAAAATAATAGGTAATATTTCATCGGAATTCTCGTTAAAGATAAGCAATTATAAGGTGGGCGACCTTTTGCTAAAAGGTCGCGTCGGCGTACTCGCCGACAGTGAATTAGATTAACAATGGCAAATAGTGTTGCCTTCCGTTTTGGAATCAATGCAGACTCAACCGGCGCGACCGCCCAGCGGGCGGATCGCCCACCTGATAATTGCCTACCTGATGATTGCCTACCTTAAATGAAATTCCGTTGTGAAACACCTAATACGGTAGAATCAGTCAATTTTATCCTTTGCAATGTTCGTCTGAGAAGGACAATTGTTGGTAAAATGTTAAAGTCCCGTTAAAAATCGGTCAACATAATGTGAGCAATCTTTCGGCAAAAGGTTGCTTTTTACCCATGAATTAAAGGAGAATCTGGTTCTTTGGAAAAATTCCGCCGAATAATTACAAATATTTGTCTTGACATTTTACCTTGTCGAGGGATACAATAGGAATGTTTGAAGGAAGACGGATTGAAAGTTTTGGTATTTTATTTGTATTTGTACTTGGTAAAAGTATCAGAACTTACCGGAAAAACCAACGCGGTATTTTCAAGAAGATGGAACCGGTTTTAGTAAATCAGAATCAGCCAATCATCATCACCTGCACGATCAGAAAAAGATTACACGGAGAAATCATGTTCCTTTGCAAATCGAAAACGTTTTGGACGGCTTATGCTCCGGCAAAACTTAATCTTTTTTTTGAAGTGTATGGAAAACGTGATGATGGATTTCATGAAATTACCTCTGTTGCCGTTCCGATTCGGATCTTTGATACGTTGATATTTGAACCAACCGAAAACGAAGAAATTGATTTTTCTTGTCAGAACGGTTCTGCGGATATTCCCAATAATGAAGATAATCTTGTTATTCGGGCAATAAGACTTCTTCAGAAACGTACTGGAGTGATTCGAGGGGCGAAAATCAGGTTATTCAAACGGATTCCGAGTCAAGCGGGTCTTGGCGGCGGTTCCAGCAACGCCGCAGCCGCAATCCAAACTGCCCGGCATGTTTGGAATTTGAAAATTCCCGATGAAGAACTTATAGCGATTGCCGCTGAAATTGGAAGCGATTGTCCTGTTTTTTTTCATCGAAATGCCAGTATTAGTCATGGGCGCGGCGAAAGAATCCGATCAATCGGGTTAATACCAAAACTGCATTTTGTAATCCTGAAACCCTGCGAAGGGCTTTCAACTGCAACGGTTTATAACCAATGTATGCCGTGTCATGACCGACAATTTCAATACCCTGAAAAATTGATTGCCGAACTCAAACAAGGTGATCCCGTCCGAATAGGGCGTTGTTTTTTCAATCGTCTTGAAATTCCTGCTCAGACTATTTGGCATCGCTTCGATCAAATTAAAAAAGAACTGGAAAAATTTGATTGCCTTACTGTCCGTATGAGCGGAAGCGGAACCGCATTTTACGGACTTTGCCGGAACGACCGGCACGCAAAATTCGTTGCCGGACAACTCCGTCAACGTGTTGCAAAAAATGACCATATTCTGGTAACGAGTAACTAATAAAAAATCCACCCGCCGCTTTTAAAGGAGCCTTGTCATGGAAATTACCGAAGTTCGTATCAAGTTAATGGAAGAACCCAGTGAACGTCTTAGGGCTTTTTGTTCCATTACATTTGACAATTGTTTTGTTATACGCGATTTGAAAATTATCGACGGAACGAACGGTCCGTTTGTGGCGATGCCAAGCCGGAAACTAACCGCCCATTGTCCGCGATGCCGATGTAAAAATCATCTTAAAGCGTCCTATTGTAACCAATGCGGTTACAAATTCGAGGAAATCACGGAATTGCGAGATGAATCCGGGCGAAATAAACTCTATGCCGATATTGCGCATCCGATTAACTCGGCGTGCCGTGAAACAATTCAGGAGCGTATTGTCAGGGCATTTGAAGAGGAACTCGAAAAATCCCAATTACCCGGTTATGTTTCCTCTTACGATGATTACAATGATTCCGGTGAAGAAGGAGCGAGTGATTTTATTCCGGACGCTTCTCATCTTTCTCTTACCAATAGAAATTCAACGGCGGTGCGAAAGAAAAAAGCCGAATTTGGCGCGGGCATTTTTGAATAACCCAACCGCCGTTAATTGTGGAGAGTTGAGAATGAATGGTAAATTGCTTGCGTCATTCTCTTCTCTCCACAAAATCTTCTAGTGGTTCTGCTTCACCACTAATTATCCATGAAGACACCGCTAACACGGTTGCCGGATATTGCCCCACTTTTAACGAAAATTTCTGATTCTACCGTATTAGGTGTCCAAGCATTGACAAGTTCGTTTTAAACACGAAACACACGAAAATTCGTGAAATAGAGGTGGGCAATCCGCCCGCTGGGCGGTTGTGCCGGTTGAGTCTTACTCGACTCCAAAACGGAAGGCAATACCATTTGCCGTCGTTAATCTAGTTCACAGTCGGCTATTGCCGACGCAACCTTTCAGCGAAAGGTTGCCCACCTGATGATTGCCGATGAAATATTACCTATTATTTTACGATTCCGGTGGGAAAACACCTAATACGGTAGAACCGGCAGTTTCATTTCCTTCGCAGAACGAATCATTACGAAAACCTGCCTTTTGAGTATTATATTAGTGTGAATCGTAACAAAAAGTAGTTTTTGATGATCATGTTGATATACTCAAGCCGTTTTAAAATTCACGAAGCTGATTACGGAAGCGCAACAACGTGAAGCGGTTACTCAAGGGCGAAGCCTACCGCCCATACCGGCTACGGTATACTTAGGGAGCGGTTGATTCCCCGCCGTTTTTGGAACCTAAGGCACCCCAAACACCGAACGGGCTTTTTCCGCTCCGAACAGCGCGGACATTGGCTAAACTTCCTGTTGAATAATTTATCGTTTCACTCACAAAC
>JAISBG010000576.1 GCA_031266315.1 Planctomycetaceae bacterium
ATTATAAAACAAATATTCAATACCGTGTTGCCGAAGACAATCCAGTACGGAAATTCCGTTTCCGTCTTTTTTGGTAATTGCGGCGAGCATTCCGCCATGCCCGTCGGGACTTAAAACGAGACTGCTTTGGGAATCAAGCAAAACCTTGCCGGTTTCCAGCGAAACAGCGGGCATTGTTCCTTGACAGAAAATAAAAACATCTTCTTTCCGCAAACCGAAATAATTTTTCTGTTCCAAAAAGCGGACAGTTTCGTGGTGTGTTGCCGGACTTGTCATAATACAGTACGGAATTTGATAGCCGTACTGTTGTGAAGCGGCAAGAACTTTCTCGAAATGAATTTGAAACAGTGTTGCACCGCTTACCGGAGCGACCGGATACATTCCTTTCGGATGCGGAAACCCAAGTCGTGTTCCCTGACCGCCGGCAACAAGAATGACTCCAACCTTTCCCTGACGCAACACCTCCTGTCCTGCCGACACCGCTTCCTGAACCGAAACCGGTTTTCGCGGTTTACACGGAGTTGGGTCGGCAACGGTCGAAAATTTATAAGCCGGCGGGTCATTCGCCTGATCCGCGATTGCCAACGATTCCGCCGGAACGTTCCGATGTTCGTAAAGACTCGCCACCAACGCAAAATCAATTCCCTCAATTTGGTTCGACAACTCCTGCTGTTCCAAACCGGAAAGCGAATCCCAAAACGTGAGAAGATGTTCCTGACTATACTGTTTGAGATATTGGAGATAATTGATTATTTTATTCGTCATAACTATCTAATCTAACAATAGTAGAAAATAAAAGTTGCTTGGAAGAAATAGTGAGTAGTTGAGTAGTATAGTCTGTTTGAGAAATTTGTCAAATCACAATTCTAAAAGAATCCGTAGGATTGCAAGTTCGTTTTAAACGCGCAACACATGAAAAATCGTGAAAGAGGTGGGCGATCACTTCGCTGAAGGGTCGCGCCGGTTGACTCGGCATTGACTCCAAAACGGAAGGCAACATCATTAACCGTCGTTCCTCTAATTCACTGTCGGCGAGTACGCCGACGCGACCTTTCAGCGAAAGGTCGCCCACCTACAAAAGATTGCCCACCTGATGATTGCCTATGAAATATTACCTAATTATTTTTTGTAATATTTTCGTGCGTCTTCAGGGGCAATATTGGCTATTGCCGACTCAATCTGATATTTTTGACTATTATTCGCGGCTGTTGTTTTTTGGTTCTCAATCCATTGAGTTGGTTGGTTTGCAGTGGGTCATTAGGATTACCGACAGAATTTCCATGTCAATTGGTTTTGCGTAATGGGAATTCATTCCGTTAGCAATGGATTTGTCAATATCTTCCTTGAACGCATTTGCGCTGACCGCTACGATCGGGACAGTTTGCGAATCCTTACGCGGTAATCTTCGAATTACCGCAGCCGCTTCATAACCGTTCATGATCGGCATCTGAATGTCCATAAAAATAACATTAAACATCCCTTCCGGCGATTCTTCAAATTTTTCAATACCTTCCAAACCATTTTTCGCCTCCTCGACAAGGAATCCCGCATCCTTCAATAATGAAACCAAAACCATGCGGTTGATAAAAACATCATCAATCACCAATGCCTTTTGTCCGCGAAAACATCCGTTAATATCACACGCGGTAATTCTTGAAACGTTTTCGTCTTCCTGCAGCCAAACCGCAAAACGAAACTCACTGCCTTTTCCTAAAGTACTCGTTACAGCAATTTTGCTGTCAAACAACTTCAGAATTTCCTGAACAATTGTTAACCCCAACCCGCTGCCGCCGTAATTGCGGGTTATCTGGAGATTTGCCTGTTCAAACGGATAGAAAATTGTCTGCAAGGTATCCGGTGAAATACCAATACCCGTATCACGCACCGTGAATAAAATCAAAGATTTTTTGTTACTGCGTTCCTCGCACGTAATAGTAAATTCTATCTTACCGCCTTCCGGTGTGTATTTAACCGCGTTGTTAAGAATATTGTTCAACACCTGACGCAGCCGCAAACCGTCCGCAATAAAATTATAGTGTTCTATATTCTCAAACCGTGTTACCAACTCCAGTTGTTTACTGGTGCAGTTTAAACGTAACACTCCGGCTAGATCGTCGAACATTTCGTCCAATTTCAACGGTCGATTGATTAATTTGATACAGCCGGTCTCCAGATTGGAAATGTCAAGAATATCACTCAATAAACTCAGTAAGTGATTCGAAGAATTTTTTAACAGTAGCAAATATTCACTCAACTCCGCGAATTCGCTTTTATCTTGGATATTGTTGATTTTTGACTGAGCAATATTATTCATTCCGATCACCGCGTTCATCGGCGTCCGCAATTCGTGACTCATTCGCGCCAGAAAATCACTTTTATGTTTGTTCGCCAACTCAACCGCCGCCATTGCCCGCTCGACTTCAATCTGTTTCAACGACAAATCGGTAACATCGTTGCTGGTAATAATATAACCTATTTTTTTACCGTTCTCGTCCGTAAAATAATTCGCGCTTCCCTGTAAAAACCGTTCCGAATGTGGTTCGTAAAAAACTTCCGCTTTGTCCAAACCTTTGTGTAACGATGTAATCGGACAATATTTCGTATCAAAAGGATAAATACTTAAATCTTTGTACGATTTTCCAAGTATTGTGTCCGAATTGGTCAATCCCAATACTTGCAAACACTGTTCATTCACGTAAATAATACGCAAATTCATATCGGTAATCACCAACGGACTATGAACACTGCCAACAATATTGTCCGCCATCTCGTCAAAAGAATCCGCAAGACGACCAAATTCGTCTTTTCTTTTCGTACAAAAACGAAAATAACGGAATCCGGCGCGGAATTTTGAAATTCCATAAATCAATTCCTGCAAACGATTCGACAGATACGATGCCATCAAAATCGCAACAAATATAACCCACACGGACAAAACGATTGTCGCAACAATTAACTGAGTGGACGTTCTGTTGATATTTTCGTCCACTATTTTTGTTAAACGATCCTCCATTTTACTAGCAGGATGAAAATCCTTAATTCCCGCGCCAAGTGCAATCAATGATTGCCAGGCAATAACCGCCAAAAGAATCAAAGGAATAATTTGGGCAATCAGAAAAATCAGGATCGATTTTTCACGAATCCCGACCACCGAGAATTTGAAATTATTAAATTCCCGATTGTTTTGCAGTTCCGGCTCCGAATTTTTTTTCGGTAAATTTTCTTTTTCTTCCGTCATGTGTGTCTAATGTCCTTTCAAATTGCCTTCAAATTGCCGCATATCGCATGATGTTTTAATGAATCAAAAACTTGAGAATAAAAGAACTTGCGCTAAATTTACTACGTATGCGGCTGCCTTATTACTTATATTTTGAGTAATTGAATAAAAAGTTTGATTTTTCTGTCCTTGTCCTACAAAAGAACAAGCAAAAAATGCGTAAAATATAATGTTTTTTGATAAAGATTGTTTTAAGGCTTTTTTGCTTTTCGAGCAAAATTGCATTAAATTCAATTGAAGGTTTGGATAAAATGCGTAAAATAAGAGATTTATAAAGATTCGTTCCGCCCCAGTTGTTGGAGATTGAGTCGGTTGATTGCCGTCAGAAGTTCGATTAGAGTAAAGCCGAATAGTTGAAGCACGAACAAAAGAGAAAATGGTTAAAAAGTCGTGTTCGGCGGAAGATTCTTTGTCTAATCTTGCCTCTTTACCACACGTACCCCCCCCCCCCCTGTCTTGTGTATTTTAACATTTGGCTTTTTACCGAGTTATTTGGTAAATTTTCCGAAGTGTTTCCTGTAAAGTTTTTCATCTTCAAATCCTTTGTTTTACAATGTTTCATCGAAATCACCACGACACGTCCGCCGCAAAACAATATGGTAAAACAATACGGCAAAAAAACGCAACGCAATTTTGAATTAAACTCAAAGTTTATGTAAAATCAAATAAAAGTCAAGATGAAGTGTTTATTCATGATTTTTAGTCTGTAGGACTTTCACGTGGATAACCCCGTGCAAACGAAGTGCAGCACGGGGTATTGAGTCATCCGCCACCTCTAACCGAACTGCGTAGCAGTTTAACACACTCACAGCAAGGATAAATTTTCTCTGTTGAACTACTACGTAGTTCCGGTTGTGGTGGTGTATTACTCAATGCCCCGTGCTGCGTTGCACTTGCACGGAGTTATCCATGTTAAAGTCCTACGGACTTAGGAATCAAATATCTTTACCTTGACTTTTTAACTACGGGGCGGAACAGGAGTTATTCAAAAAAATCTTTTTCTCTGTGTCCTCTGTGGTAACAAGGAATTATTAGAGATTTCCTCTTGACCGACATTGACAAACAATCCGAATGTTCTTTGGGTCGAATCTTTCATAGACGATCCTCTTGACACCAAACATAGTAAAGTGATAGAATATCGGAGTTTTCTGTCAATGGCAAAGCAGGAAAGTTTTGCCATAAATTTTATTCATTCAATGAGGAAGTTGTTATGTTGACAATGTTTAGTGCGTTTACTAACGAGATTGATGATACCAATGTTGCTGTAGAGGAAATCACTGCACAACTCAAAGATAAAAAATTACTCAAAAACACGGTTGGTATTATTGCTTGTTATTTTGAATTTGTCGAGAATGGAACTATTGAAGCTCTTTGCCAAGCACTTCCTTTTGATCTGATTGGTTGTGCGGTTCAGGGAAGTGCGGTCAACGGTAACGGCGGAATGGAACAACTAAGTCTTACGGTTCTGACCAGCGATGATATTACTTTTACCTCTGCAATATCGGAGCCGATTTTTCCTGAAAATTTCGATACTGTAGTCGAAAATGTTTATGCGGAAGTTGCCCAATCCGGCAATGATCCTTCGCTTATTTTTTTGTTGGGACCGATTACAACAGATGTGAGCGGTCATAAAATTCTCAAGAAGCTTGATCAGTTAAGCGGCGGACTTCCGATTTTTGGTACGCTTTCTAATGATACTTCATTGAAATACGAATCCAGTTACGTTTTCCGAAATAACGAACAGCATCTTCGTAAAATGGTTTTGTTGTTTCTGAACGGGGACATCAAACCGAGATTTTACACAACATCAATCACCACCCGTAATATTTTGCGGCAAAATGCGGTTGTTACGGAATCATCTGATTATTTGGTGAAAAAGATCAATGATCTTCCGGTGATGGACTATTTCAAGAGTATCGGAGTTCAGACCAGTAAACTGGCGGCGGTGAGTATGCTTCCGTTTTTGGTTGATTTTGGCGACGGAACAGCTCCTGCGGCGTACAGTATGTACGATATTTCGGAAAGCGGAGCCTATTGCGGCGGCGAGATTCCGGTTGGATCACTAATTACGTTTGCCGAAATTGATTATAACAGTGTGATGGAAACTGCCGAAATCACACTGAAACAGGCTCTCAACGATGTTGAACAAAACGGAGCCCATGGTATTATTGCGATTCCATGTTTTACCCGTTCACTGGTTATCATTCCCAATATTGAGGACGAAATCAAAAAATCGCTGGAAATTGTTGATGATAAAATTCCTTTTGCCTTAATTTACAGCGGCGGTGAAATTTGTCCCACTTATAACAAACAACAAAAAATAATCAATAGATTTCACAATCTGACTTATACGGTTATGGTATTTTGAGTTGTAAATTTCAGTGGTCAAGGTAGGCAACTATAAGGTAGGTTCCCCCTAAGGTAGGCAACCTTTCGCTGAAAGGTTGCGTCGGCG
>JAISBG010000580.1 GCA_031266315.1 Planctomycetaceae bacterium
AATGACGGCAAAATGAAGACTCAACCGGCGCGACCGCCCAGCGGTGGACAATCTTTTGTAGGTGGGCGACCTTTCGCTGAAAGGTCGCGTCGGCGATAGCCGACTGTGAACCAGATTAATGACGGCAAAATGAAGACTCAACCGGCGCAACCGCCCAGCGGGCGGATTGCCCACCTCTTTATTCATATAAATAAAAAAGACACAGTGCTTTTTTCTTCTCGCAAGTTGCGAGAGGAAAAAAGACATAGGGGGATTTTTTCTCGCAGGTTGCGTCAGGAAGCGTTTTCCGGCGGTTGCGTTTCGCTCCACCGCAGTTAGGCACATCACACCCTTGCGGGATTATTCAAGGGCGAAGCCTACCGATCTTACCGGCTACGGTATTGTTCTATTTTGTCAGGGACGTTTTTGAGTTGTTTTATCGGGAATGATTTGCGTACCGGAGGGACCGATTGCGGTTGTTTGAATGAGGACATCATCGTCTTTTGCCCACGTAAAATGAGGAATTCCGGCTGGTTCCGTTAAAAAACTGCCGGACGGAAGCGGAACAAGTTTTTGTGCGTCAAATTCTTCGCCGATACCGTAATAATACGTTCCCGAAAGAACAACAACTGTTCGCGAATCGGTATGACGATGCGGAATGATTTGTTTTCCTTTTGGAATCAAAGTTCTTGTGACGTAAAGACCTTCTGTTTTGGGATCACCGACTAACGTCATTGTTCGCGGAGCGGTATTGCGGTTGCCTTGCGGTTGCGGTGGGAAACGGATTTCGTCGGGACTGAGAAATAAAAGAGGAATTACCGGTTGCTCGGAAACCGGTGATTTTTCTTGCGGTAATTTGGGCAACGGTGTTTGCCGTGTTCGTTGCCCGCCAAAAAGAACCACACAAGCAAATGAAAAAATAATAATCAGATAAAACGATTTTGATTGCATCATTTGAATTACTTTGTTTCTCATACGGTTTTAGTTGGTTAGTTTTACAATGAACACTTCCATCAGACCTTTTCGCGAACCTATAAAAAGCAGGCAATCATCAGGTAGGCAATCATCTGGTGGGCAATCCGCCCGCTGGGCGGTTGCGCCGGTTGAGTCTTCATTTTGCCGTCATTAATCTGATTCACTGTCGGCGAGTACGCCGACGCGACCTTTTAGCAAAAGGTCGCCCACCTACAACGAAGGGGATTTTCTTATTGTAATGCTGTTGCGATATTCAATGCGTCTTTGAGTTGCATGGTTCCTTCGTACAACGCCTTACCAATAATACATGCCGGAAGACCGAGTTGGCGAAGTTTTCGGATGTCGTCCAACGAACTGACTCCTCCAGAAGCAATCACCGGAAACGGAACCGCCTGTTGCATGGCAACCATTTCATCGAAATTAGGACCTTCCATCATTCCGTCTTTGGCAATATCTGTGTAAACCAAAGCCGCAAGCGGCAAGTTGCAAAAATTTCGTGCGAGTTCGACTGCTGATGTCCGACTTGTCTCAAGCCAACCTTCTGTTGCAACAAGCCCATTCCGCGCATCAATACCAAGAACCAATTTATTAGGGAATTGTTCACTCATTTTTTGAAACCAATCAGGATTTTTGAGTGCCAACGTACCAATCACCACACGATCAATTCCGGCATCAAGATAATCACGAATTGTTTTTTCGTTCCTAATTCCGCCGCCAATCTCCACCGGAATCTCAACCGTTTTTACAATATCGTACACAGATTGCCGATTGACGGGTTCTTTTTTTTTGGCTCCGTCAAGATCAACAACATGCAGATATTCCGCACCGTGCCGAACCCAATGTTGCGCCATTTCGGCGGGGTTGTCGGCATACACCGTTTCTCTGCCGTAATCGCCCTGTTTCAGACGAACACATTTTCCGTTCAAAATATCAATCGCAGGTAAAAGTTGCATAGGAAGTACGAAAAAAACAGGAAAGTATACCGTAGCCGGTAAGGCAATAGGCTTCGCCCACGAGTAACCGCTTCACGTTGTTGCGCTACCGTGTTCAGCTTCACGAATTTTAAAACGGCTTTGGCATAATAAAGTTATTTGTAACTATTCGGTTGTTTGTCGTTTGGGAATAATCGCAGGTTGTCCACTTCTTGAGTATTTACGTAAATAATTATAAAAAATAGATGGTACGATAACTCCCTAATTCCGAAACAATCAGAACTTTTTTATCGCGATAACACTGTTATGACCGCCGAAACCAAGCGACATGGACAGAGCGGCGCGGATTTCACCTTGCCGTCCTTTATTCGGAACATAATCAAGATCACATTCCGGATCGGGAGTGTCGAGATTAAGTGTTGCCGGAAAGAAATTATCGCGAACCGCAAGCGCGGTGATAATCGTTTCAATTCCTCCTGCCGCGCCAAGCGTGTGACCGATCATACTTTTTGTTGAACTAATAGCAAGTTTATAAGCGTGTTGATCGAATGCGGTTTTTACTGATCGGGTTTCAACCGGATCGTTTGTTGGTGTTGAGGTTCCGTGAGCGTTAATGTAATCAATCTCTTCCGGTTGAAGTTCCGCGTCCCGCAACGCAAGCCGTAACGCTCTTGCTCCGCCTTCACCGTCAGGACTTGGTGCTGTCAAATGGTAGGCGTCGGCGGTTGCTCCGTAACCGGCAAGTTCCGCGTAAATTTTTGCGCCGCGCTGTTGCGCGTGTTCCAACTCTTCCAGTACAATAATTCCCGCTCCTTCGCCCATAACAAAACCGTCACGGTTTTTATCGAATGGTCGGCTTGCGCGTTGCGGTGTATTGTTGAAACCTGTACTGAGTGCTTTCAGTTGACAAAATCCGCCGATACCATATTCCGTAATAGCACTTTCCGTACCGCCCGCTAACATGACATCCGCGCGGTTACAACGAATACGGTCAAGAGCAAAACCAATCGCATCACCGCCGGAAGCACACGCCGTAACAATAACATGCGCTGATCCGCGTATTCCGAGAAACATGGAAAGATTGCCCGCCGCTTCGTTGGCAATCATTTTAGGAATCGTCATGGCGGGAATTTTTGAACAGCCTTTATCGTACAGTTTATAATGGGATTCGTCGTCGACTTCCAATCCGCCGACACCATTACCAAGCAAAACACCGCAACGGTTGGGATCATCGAAAGAAAACCGGTCAAGCCCGGAATCACGCCATGCTTCCTGACCGGCAACAATCGCAAACTGGGAAAAGAGTCCTGTTCGCTGGAGAAAGCGTTTATCGAAATAATTTTCGCCGTTATAATTTTTAACTTCTCCGGCAACTCGGCACGGCAACAATGAAGCGTCGAATCGGGTAATCGAATCAATACCACATTGTTCCGTTTTAACGGCATTCCAAAAAATTTCCAACCCAATACCGATTGGGCTGATAATTCCCATTCCGGTAATAACAACACGCCGCACCATACCGTTTCCTCTTTTTATTTCCTGATAGTTTTAGAAAAATGAATTAATTGATTCAAAAAAACGAATTTGACAAAATTTCAAAAAATGTCAACTTACGTTATTGTACTTAGCCGGTCTGGAATTGTCAACCGGACATCTCCAACACACGCAACCATCAACACCTACAGGAATAATATCTACAAATCTTTGCGGAATATTCGGTTGCCGACCACTTGACAAGCAATAATTTTAAGAGAAAATAGCACAACACTTGCCCCCTTCGTCTAGTGGCCCAGGACACCGGATTCTCAGTCCAGTAACAGGGGTTCGATTCCCCTAGGGGGTAGTGCGATACTGCGTTAGGGTTTTGTTCAGTATTTTTTTGAATGATCGAAATTAAGTTTTCGCAACAAAAACAACCTCAGTAGCAAGAACGGCAAAATATCTTAACCTCATTAAAAATGACCAATGAGGTTAAGATATTTTTACCGTTTTTGCTACTGAGGTTGTTTCGTCAAAAAATACCAATTTTATAACTCACACAGTATATACCAATATATACCATTTGAATAAAAATATGATTTGCCATGAATGATAACAATATCATAATCAATTCAAAAGAGTTGAACGAATATTTGCCTATTACGCAATTTACTATAGATAATTGGTGGTCATGTGATATTGATCATACGACAGGTATTCTTCAAATTAAACGCCGATTCAGATTGTTCCCACCACTGATTTTGACTATAGAGACCATTTTTGTGTTTATTTTGGGATGCGCGGTTTTGTCTTTAAAAATTATTAGAACCGAATACAGTGATATTTGGCTTATAGGAATATTTCTCATACTCATTTCATTTATTTTTATGCTTGTTTTTCCGATGGTATTTTCATACTCTATCTCAAAAGACAAAGATATGTGGTCTGAATGTCGATTTAAGTGTACACATAATGGTGATATTGATATTTTTGAAAAAACATGTTTTAAACGTGATGAGTATCTCGAAGTGGCAGTGGGAGTGATTGGAGGTTATAATACTCTTGCCTTGTTTGACCTTTCTGGAGGACAAAAAAACAGGTCGAAAAGGAAATTGAAATTTTTGGATAGTAAAACATCATACTGTAGTTATCAATTATACATATACATAAAAAAAGATTTTGTTTGGAAAAAATATCTCCTCGCGAATGAATATCATAAACGAAAAATAATGTCTGCCGCAAAGATGTTATCAAAGAGTCTTCAGTGTAAAATGTATGTTCGCTATTTTAGTTACGCTGAATGTCTTGATCAACAGGATAGGATTGATAGGAAAGTCCTTCAATCCATATCAAATCAACCATATCTTTATGTTGGAGAGTTTATCCAATAAATTTGAAAAGGCTCAAAATTATTGATGCAATAGGAAACTTCTAAAATCATTTTGTTTTGCCGATTTTCAGATCGTGTAAAATTCGTGAGATACGATTTTGTTGACGGGCTAATTCTTCAACGTTTTTGCGAAGTGTACTATAATCCGCATTGGGTTCATTCCGTAATTGATCAATCATTTTTTCGTAACGTTCTGTGCGTTCATTAACCCGTTGCTGCATGGAACGAATCATTTTCAGTTCGGAAAGTAATTGGATCAATGGTTCTTCCTGACTGTTGCCTTCGTTTCCGTTGGGAGATTGTTGTTGCTGTTGTTCTTTCCGTTTTTCCGTTTCTTTTATTGCCAGTTCCACCGCGTCGAGCATTTCCTGCAACACGTTAATCACCGCATCTTCAATATCAAGCGTTACAGAATCCAATTCCGTCCGCTCCAACCGTGTTTTTACTTCCGTCATATCGAACCGCGCCTGAAGCAATGATTCGACCATTGCCTGAGCAGTTCCGTCTTCACGGAGTAACACTAACACCGCATCAGCATCTTCAATCACTGTTTGCTGGTCAGCCCCAATCCGACTCGCCTGAATCTGAATCGGTCGCAACGCCGATTCCTCCGTGTTCTTCGCGTCAACACCAGTCTTTTCTGTCTGAGAACGAATTGATTGTTCCACACGAAGCATTCGCTTAAACCGCGCTTCCAGTTTTTCAAGCGTTTGCAATAATTCCTCTTCACGAAGTTGCCGCAAAATTTTTTCCAGTTCTGCCTTCGCACGTTGAAGTTCCGCAATGGCTTCTTCCTGATCTTCAACAGCACCGTTTTTCTCCGATTTTTGTAACTTATTTTCCGCTTGATTCATACGCTGCAATGCTTTTTGTATTGCCTGTTGTGTCGGTGAACCGGTTGGTTGCTTTTTATTTTCGTTCTCGTTATTGTTTTCGCTGTCATTTTTGTTCTCGTTTTTATTGTCGTTTTTATTCTCATTTTCGGAAGATTCTTTGGGCGGGTCGTTTTCTGATTTTTGAGAATTATCCTCTTTTTTGTCGTTTTTATCCTGATTGGCGGATTGATTTTTCGATTGTTGGTCGGAATTTTGTTCGGTTTTTTCGTTATTGTTTTTTTCATTCTCTTCTTTCACTTCCGATGTTGTTTTTTCAGGTTCGGCAATATCGGAAGGTTCGTTTTCCGTAATCTGATCGCGAAGCGTTTGCGTTTGGAGACGAACTTTTTTTTGTTCCTTTTCGAGTAACAAAAGATTTTCGTTTTCTTTTTGTGCCGTTTTGGATTTCAGATTTTTTTCCTGATGAATGAGTTCTTCCAAATGGCGCAAAAATTCTTTAATCTTTTCTTTTTCCGCAGTTCGCCGTTGTTCGCGGTTTTCGCTTTCGAGAAGTTGCAATAATTCGAGTAAATCTTGCTCGATTATTTCCTGACCGGTAACCGCTTCCGTCAACTGGCGGCGTTCCAAAACGTCAACAACATTTTTCAACCGAAGTGCAAGCAATTTATCCTTACTGGCGAGCAAGGCTTTTTTGAGCAATGTCGCTCGTCGAGGGTTCGATGCCGCCGTCGCTTCCGACATGCGAAGTAAAACCTGTTCCAATTGAGCATAACGATCCGCGACTCCACGTTGTTTCTCCGAAAGTTCCTGAGCAAACAACAGTGAAAAACCGAACAGAAAAACAAAAAACGAAACAATAATTTTGGTCATGGTCAATGAAAAAATGGAACAGTTCTATTTCATAAACCTTGTAATTCAGGGAATTGTAAATTATGAATTATTCAGTGGAATTTTCGTTAAATAAGAATAAGGTGGGCGATCCTTTCGCTGAAAGGTCGCGCCGGTTGA
>JAISBG010000585.1 GCA_031266315.1 Planctomycetaceae bacterium
GGCGGCGAATCGTAAACAGTTTTGTTCTGTGCAATACCCTCACTTCTTCTTTTATAATTTTATTTTAATATTATTTGTTTCGGAAAATCTGTTTTTTGTGAAATGTTCCACATTTTGTCTATATAAGCTGTTGTATAAATTTGTTCAACGTAATGATAATAATAAGCACCTTTATCAGTTAAATAATAAGTTCCGTTTTTTTCTATTAAGAATCCTAGTTTTTTCCCAACAAAAAGTTCAAACCCATATAATTTCTTTAATGGAATTCCCATTAATTCTTCAAATTTCAGAGGATTAAGTTTCATTCCATATATACTCCAAAAAATATAATATACAGCCCTTTGCCGTAAACTAAAATTTAATGTCAATGATGTAGGCAGCATATTATTATTTATTCTGTCTATGTATGCTTTTATTGAGAAAGTATTAATTTTAAAGCTATTTCTCAACAATGTTGTTGCCGATACGCCGAACCCTAAAAAATTATCTCTTGTTACAGATGAATATTTACCACTGTTCTTTTTTGCGAATGTCCAAACAGATGTTCTGACTTTATCGGTGGAATTACAAAAATTATTGATAACTTCCAGCAATTCTTTTTTATTTTTTTCCGGCAATGGTTTGTATTTATTATCCGCAAAAGTAAAATCAATGAATGGATATGTTGATATTTGAGTAGCACCATAAGAAAATGCAGTTTCAATATCTTGTAAAAGTATTTCTTTGGTTTGTCCGGGGATAGCAAATATTAAATCAACATCAATAACCTCAAATCCAATTTGATTTACTAAAGCAATTTTTTCTTCAAACGGAGAATATTTTCTTCCAATTTTTTCTAAACAATTTCCATTAAATGACTGAATGCCCAGACTAACCATAGTAACACCGGCATTTTTCAAAATCAATAGATTTTCTTTTGTTATGTCTTCAGGGTGTAATTCCACTCCTATTCCTCCATGAATTATAAAATAATTCTTTAATGTATTTATAATATCCCTTAAATCATTTATCATTAGAGCAGGAGTTCCGCCGCCAAAATAAAGACTCGTTGTCTCTTTTTTTGTTTGTAACGTTGATCCAATCATGGAAATTTCTTTCAGAAGTGCCGTTTTATATTCTTTTGCAACGTTATTATCGTAAATTGTTTTACAATAAGGACAAAAAGAACATATATTACGGCAAAATGGAATATGAACATATAAACCTATCTCTTTTTCGTTCTGAAAAATAATTTTCTCATAATATTCATTTGTGAATATAAAAGGTTTGAACGATCTGGTTAATAATAGCCGTAATAATGATGTTATCATAATGTCTGCCCTTTCCAAAAAATTGGTTTTTGAAAAGGTTAGTATTTGTGTTAGGGTTGTATTGGGTCTTTTTCAAGTAACTATTTTCCGGATTGCTCTGAAAAACCCAATAGCCCGATAGGGCTTTATTTTCGTAACCGCATGTCTTTGACCTGCGGTTACATGCCAATGAAACCACCTGCCTGAAAGGCAAAATTTTAAGCCCTTGCCGTGTTAAGTTCTGCCTTTCAGTCAGTCGTCTGTTGGGGCGTCACTCCGCAGGTCAAAGACCTGCGGTTACCGAAATTAAGCCCTGTCGGGCTATTCTATTTTTCGTATCAACCTATGAATCGGTACAATAACTTTTAACAAAAATTCCACTGATAATATTACATAACTTTTTTTAAAATTGATAACTTTGTCTGAACGATAATTTCAGAAACGAAAAGTAACACGATTACTGGTAATTGCCTATTTAGTTTATGAATTCCCTAGATGTTGATACTTTAACATGTATTTCGTCCTGAAAGGACATTGTATAACAACCCGCCGCAACGCGGCGGGTCAAACCTAAACATCATCGCCCTGAAAGGGCAGTGGATACCAACCGCCAATAAATGAAACATTTCATCGGTCAATCAATTCATTTTCGTTTTCCATTGCCCTTACAGGGCGATTGTTTGTGTAGGCGTTCCCCGCCGCGTTGCGGCGGGTTGTTACGCATTGCCCCTTACGGGGCGGAGGAATACGTCAGCAGTATATTATGTAAATAGGTGAAAATAAAATAGACAGTTACGATTACTATTATTGTTCTTCCATTTCAAAACTCAATGTTACTGACTGTAACGTTTTTGATTGTAACAAATATATATAATAATCATTGTCTTCCGACATTTCCGGTTGGAAATTTACCTTATATATAGTTAGTTTAGGTTTGATTTTCTGTTTTGGCAATTTTAATATCCCTTTTGTATTTTTCGGCAAGACGATTGCAATTTTCATCTTTTGGTCTTTTCGTTCGATTTCAACCAGCAAATCACCGTGTGGAGTTGGAGTTTTCGATTTGATCCGTTTTAGGGGACCGGGTTGCGGGCAAATGGTGAACTCTTGATTGTGACGATTTGTAATTCCGGCAGCATATTGTGACAATAATGTCAGTCCTCCGCCAGACCAAGCGTGATTTGTTGTTCCGCCGCCGAAACCTTCCTTGCCGATTCCCCAACCTTCCCACAAAGTCGTATAATCAGGATGTTCGACCATTTTTTGAAACCGCTCTTTCATTCGGGCAAAAGCGTCATTTTCGTAATTCATTTTGAATAACGCTTCAAGAACATATTTTTCCATGTACGGACTTGCGTGTTTTTGTTTCAGTAACACTTCGCGAATTGCCGGATATTTTTCTTTGTCCGCAAGACCTGATATAACCGCCATTGCGTTGGCGCGATCATCGGTTTGTCCTTTATATTGCGGGTCACGGTATTCGTTACCGTTCCAAAATATTTTATCAAAATGATCTTTGATTTTCTGTTTTATTTCTGTTGCGACTTCCACTTCATTGTTAGAAAACTGTACCTTATCAGAAACATCAATAATATTTGACAACGCCATGTAATACCAACAATTTGTTAAAACGCGAAGATCAATATTCTCTCCCCAATCGCCCCAATCCCACGCACCTTTCCGGTGTAACACGAGTCCGTCATCGCCGAACTGAAACAGTTGCAGATAACGAATAATTTGCGGCGATAAATCGCGTAACGGTTGGAAATTGCCGGTGGTTTGCGCCCAAAGCCCCATGCCGTAAGGTCCGACACTGGCGAGCATTTGCATTGGCAATTCCTTTGTCCAATTACCGGCGGGAACAGGAGAATAAATCGCTCCGTCGTCGCGTTGCCAACGCATAAGTTCGTACATTCCCTTGTACGGCAACATCGCCGATTTCGAATCAAGAGCGTAAAACGCTTCACCGAGTTCATTAACCGCATCGCCCCACCATTGAGCGCGTTCACGGTCAGGACAATCAAAGTACGTGTCCCGCATTGTTACGTAAAGTGTCCGTGCGGACTTTTTCCACAACTCGTTGAAAAACGGATCATCACATTCAAACGAACCAGCAATTTCCGTATCATAACCCGTTTCGCGATACTGCAACGATAATATTTTGATTCCTGCCGGAATTGTGTAAATGACCACATGACCGTTCATCCAGCCGAACGATTCGTATTCCTGCACGCCTTGTTTTGTAACATATTCCGCGCGGACATTGTATTCTCCGCCGCCCTGATAATTATCGGTACGAATATCTATCTCACAACCTTCCGGCGCATCAATTTTAAGAACCGGTGTAATCTGGGCGTTGTACGGTAATTTACAAACAATCGGTTTACCGTCGGACACGGCGGGAAATTCCTGTTTATTAACGTAGTCTGTAATTCCGTAATCTTTCCAAAGCGGGATAGGACGTTCATATAAATTGTTCCAAGGAGATATTGTATTTTTGCTAAGCACTTTGGCGGGTTTCCAACCGGAATCGTCAAAATCGGCGGACGTCCAATTGTTACTGAAATCTTTTCGGGCATCGAAACGAATATTCGATTCCGGTAACCGATAATTCGGTTGCGGGTCTTTTGTTTTCTGTTCGTAAGCCGTGTAAATTGTCGCCTTCCAATCGGAATTGCTCAAGAGTTCAACACTGTTATAGTTATTCGCCGAAGCGTCAAACAGAAAACCCGGCATCCCGCTGCTTTTGTGCGAAAAACCGTCTTTGCCGAAATACCACATCAAAACGGCAATTTGATTTTTGCCTTGTTTCAAATGTTTCGATAAATCAACAACATCGAAATAAGTATCATTGGGCGTAGGACCGCGTTTCAGTTGTCCTTCAAACACAACCAGTTGACCGTTGACGTAAAGCCAATATTTTGAATCGCAGGCAATCCTGCACAAAAGACGGATCGGAGCATTGTTCGTAACTTTTTCGAGCGAAAAATCTTTTCGAAACGCCAACCAAAGATTTTCCGAAATCGGATCAGGTAAATTTTCAGCCGTAATCCAATTGGCTTTCCAATTGGTTGCCGGTTGATACGATTCGGCGGCGTAAAGATTCAAAATGGCAAAGAAAAAGCAAGAAAACACGGTTGGCAGTAAAATCGGTAATAAAAAATGTCTCATGGTTAGGTCAAAATAAAATTGGAAATAACGTAAAATGCGGAGTGATTATTAGACAACAAATCCTCCTGACGATTGGAAAAAGTGCTGATTGTTTCACATTTTTAGAGCAATCTTTTTCACAACTTTGTATTTTTATAATTGTTTTATGTAAATAATCAAGAGGTAGGCAATTTTTTTTTCAAAGTATTTACTATACTGTGTTAGTCATAAAATTGGTATTTTTATAAC
>JAISBG010000589.1 GCA_031266315.1 Planctomycetaceae bacterium
TGATTGCTGACCTTTAACGAAAATTCTGCTGAAATATTATCAATGATTTTATTATTTCGGGGAAACACCTAATCCGGTAGAATCAGTAATTTTTTATGTTTGTGTATTTCCCTAACTATTTTTGTTTGATTTGTATTTAACGGCATTTAGGAGTGGTTGTTTGTATGGATCGCGCCGGTTGACTCGTTATTGATTCCAAAACGGAAGGCAATACCATTTGCCGTCGTTAATCTGATTCACAATCGGTTAACGCCATAAGTGAAAGAATTGCTTACCTTTAACAAAAATTCCTCTGAATAATTACGTTTTGGGAAAGGGTATAACTTATTTTCGTGCCATTACTTTGTGGTCTCTTTCAACCGAATCAATACACTTTCACGATGAGCGGTGAGTCCTTCTTTTGTTGCAAGAATTTCAATATCCGGTGCTAATCGCGATAATCCGTTGCGATTAAAAGACAAAATACTGTTTGCCCGCAAAAAATCGTTACAAGTCAAACCGCTGGCAAACCGTGCCGTTCCACTCGTCGGCAACACATGTGACGGACCCGCCGCATAATCACCCACCGCAACCGGGGTGTGATTGCCAAGAAATACCGCTCCGGCACACGATATTTTGTCCGCTAATTCTTCAGCATTTTCTGTTGCAATATGAAGATGTTCAGGAGCAATCTCCTCCGTAAATCGACACGCTTCATCAGCGTCTTTCGTAAGAATAACCGCACCAAATTCTTCAAGACTTTGTTGCGCTAATTGTCTGCGTTCGACTTTGCCGAGTTGTTCCTCAATCGCTTGAATCGTTGCATCTAAAACTGCCGCGTCCCAACCAATTAAAATACTTGCCCCCGGCGAATGTTCCGCTTGAGCCAGAATATCGTAGGCAGTGTACATCGGATTGGTCGAAGCATCGACAATAACAACAACTTCACTCGGTCCGGCAATAGAATCAATATCAACTTCACCATAAACAAACCGTTTCGCCAGCGCAACAAAAAGGTTGCCGGGTCCGACAATTTTGTCCACTTTGGCAATTCCTTCAACTCCGTAAGCAAACGCCGCAACTCCTTGCGCTCCCCCCATTCGATACACTTCCGTAATACCAAGTTCGTAACATGTTGCCAACATATCGGTATTGTAAGCACCAAATGCTGTCGGCGGAGCCATCACCGCAATCTCCCGAACGCCAGCAACTTGCGCCGGAACAGCCGTCATCAAAACAGTGGACGGATACGCCGCCGCTCCGCCGGGAACACAAACTCCAACTCGACGCAACGGACGATAACGTTCCGCAAGATAACCGCCCGGACGTTCCAACCGAACATTTTTGTGCAATATTGCCTGCTGAAACTCCCGAATATTTTCCCGTATCCGCCTAACCGCGTCAAGAAAATTTTTGTCCGCTTTTTGCGCCGCCAACCGAAGTTCTGCCTCCGGAACACGAAGCTCCGATGCCGTTAATGAAACACGATCAATTTTGTTGCAATATTCCAGCAATGACGGCAAACCGTGTTCCGACACTTCATTACAAATTCGCCGGACAACTTCGGCTGGCGTAAGAGGTTCGCCGAAAATTTCAAGCGTCCGCTGCCGACTCGCCGCACTCACCACGTCACCACGCGGACTCAATTTCGCCCGCAAAAAACGCATCTTGCCCAAAACATCCTCGTTACGTGAATCTATTCGAAGTATCTGCATTTTTTAAAAATGTACAAAATTATTATTATTATTATTATTATGAATTGGTAAATTCGTACACCTCATTCTGTAACCGCCGAAGCGTCTTACCAAATAGCGGAACGATAAAACCATTGCGATTATAATTGAGAACGGCAACATTCGTAGAATAGTCTTGTCAATGGACATCAAACTGATACAATTCGACTCGATCTGGTAAAATAATACCAAATTTATTGCAACTATAATCTTCGGTTAATTTTCTGACGTTTGTCTGACCGGCAAGTTTAATCCTATTTATTCAACAAGTTACATTCCCGTTAACACCATTATTTACAATTTACAAATTTGCAATGATTGTACCGTAGAATGTAAAAATTGTCAAGGTTGCAAGCGTTCTTTATGAAAAGTGCATGGTTTGCGCAAATTTCACAATATATCCGAAAAAATAGTGGAACCATGATGTTGAACATATTGCGGGTATTGCAAAAAGAGAACGTTGCCGGTATAGTAATTAATAGTTTGGCAAAACATAACTATTGGTTTGATTTAACAAATAAAAGATCAAATTTGTCCAATTGTAACTAAACAGCCTAAACTAAAATTGAATATTATGAGTACAAAAACAAACAAACGATTGCCTTACGGTAATGCTGATTTTAAAAGTATCCGAACAGAAAATAACTATGTTTATGTTGACAAGACACGGTTTATTGAGTTGCTGGAGAAGGAAGGCAACAAGAGCAAAATATTTATTCGTCCGCGTCGTTTCGGCAAGAGTTTATTTCTTTCGACACTCTCGTATTATTACGATGTTAATTATGCGAATGAATTTGAACAATTATTCGGCGATTTATACATTGGTAAAAATCCGACGCCGCTCAAAAATTCTTATGCGGTAATGGAATTTGATTTTTCAGGTATTGATACGGCAAGCGTGGAACGTTTCCAAAACAGTTTTTTTGAAAATGTCAAATTTTCTGTTCGCCAATTTTTGCAACGCCACAAAAAAATATTCCACAATGCGGAACGATTGATTGAACAAATTGACCATGAAAAAACCACCCTATCAATTTTGGATATAGCGTTTAGTGTTGCAGATGAGGCTGGAATCAAGATTTTTGCGATCATTGATGAATATGATCATTTTGCGAATGACCTTATTGCAATGGGTTCGGTGTTGGGCGATGATTTTTACAAAAAGATGATTACCGCTAATGGGTTGGTTCGTGATTTTTACGAGAAGTTGAAGATCATGGCAAAATATGGAATTGTTACTCAAACGTTTATCACCGGAATTTCGCCGGTAATGCTTGATGATTTGACCAGCGGTTACAATATTGCCAGCAATCTTTCGCTTGACTTGCGATACAATGAAATGTTAGGTTTTACACAAAAGGAAGTGAATAAGTTAATGGAGGCGATTGGAATTAAATCAGATCAGATTGATATTGATATGGTACATTATTACAATGGCTACCTGTTTAACGAAGAAGGCGAACACAAAGTCTATAACCCGTCAATGATACTTTACGTATTCGATCAATTGTTGAAGACGGGCAAGAGTCCCAAAAATCTTATTGATCCTAATTTGAGTATTGATCCCAAACGTCTGAAACGTTTAGTCCAAAATGAAAGTAACCGCA
>JAISBG010000601.1 GCA_031266315.1 Planctomycetaceae bacterium
TCTCTTTTCGATTGGGGAGTTCCTTTTTTCAATTAAGGAACTCCTTTTTTCGGTTTGGGAACTCCCAAAATGGGCGGCGGCAAACCCAAACAATCACTTCGTAAAAGCAATAAAATCAATTTGTGATGATATTTGTTTTGGGAATGGGCGGGTTTTAGGAAATCGGTTATTATTCTTCGGCTTTTTTGTCTTCCGCTGTTTTTTCAGCAGTTTTTTCGGGAAGTTTTTCTTCGGCTTTTCGGTTGGGTCCGACTTGATCTTCGTTCTTTTTTTCAAGCAGAAAACCTTTGAAAAAATATCCGTTTTCCTCAGAAATCCCAAAAAGACCGAAGGAACCAAAATAATGACTGATTTTCTCAAATTTCGGCAAATTCTTACCGTCAAAACTTTGCGGACGAACACCTTCTTGGTCTTCCGAGACGAAAATCGCGTTGATGATTTTACCGAGAATCGCTTGAGATTGCGGCATTTTGCCTTGCCGCACTAATTCGTAAGTCGGTTGCAATGTTTTATCGGTTCGTGAAAAGAATTGCAGAAAATGCGGTTTGTCCGTCATTCCCATTCCTGCAAAAATTTTGTCCACATCTTTATATTCCGGTTCGTGTTTAATGGTTGACTTTTGTTCGGAATCAAGCCGATCCAGAATTGTTTTGAGATATTCGCCGTCGGTCGAAACAAATAAACATCCTTTGGCAATTGTGATGGCGCCGTCAGGAAAAACCGGCGGCGAATCAATTTCCTGATTGTTTACGGCGACCGGTATTGTTTTTGCTCCTCCAGTTGTTGGTGCCGTATCGACAAGACTGGGAACTCCGCTCGGTCCGCTGAATGGTTGAATCACCTCTTCTGCCGGAACACGTTGCCAAAGAATATAAGAACGATGTTTAATCGGCTGCATTTCCTGATCATTTTCAAAAAGTTTTTCCAGAGCCTTGACCATGTTCTGATCTTTTCCTTCCCGCAACTCAACCGCAACCACAATACTTTCACTATTCGTAGTAATCGGCAACGTATATTGGGACATACTAAGAACACGTTGACCGAGATTGACCAGAATTTCCTCACGGATATTGATTTGCGGTCCGTAAGGGTCAACTTCGATTCCTTTGATAATATCGTTCCACGCACCGGTTTCGCCTTGCATGATCAACGCGTCAAACAACGTTCCAAAATGATCGAAAATGGCAAGCGGGTCAACAAAAAGTATCGTACAACGGGCTAAATCCGGCGGCATCCAAGTCGGAGGAGTAAAATTGGTGGCATCAGGAAAAACAAACATCTGCATTGCCAATTTATAAGGTTTCTTCGTGTAAACAAAGATACGGCAGACCGTTTCTTTGTCTTCCGCCTTAATACTCACCACGCCCCCAATTCCGCGAATCGCGTCAAAACCTTGTTGTTTTAGAATCGTAAAAACGGACGGTTTATTCTTTCGTTTTTCGACAAGACTTCCTTTTGCCAAAACACGGATAGATTCGCCATAATTGAGCGGTTCGAGATACCACCGAATCATCGGTTCGGAATTTTTCGGCATATCGTCAAGACAACGTTTCAGAGTTGCCTGATAATCCTCAACATCCGCCAACGATTTTCCGGCGGGATTGCCGGTACGGTCAACAATGAGTTTGAGCAACTCTTTCTGGTCGGAAACAATCAGATAATCGTCCTCAATAAAATAATAAGCAAAACGGTCAATTTGTTCGGCGGTTACCGGTTGGGTTCCTTTGGATTTGGGAGTGTCCGCTTTTGCCGGTTGAGAACGCTCAGGAAACGCAAAAATAACAATTTCCTGATCTTTATATTGTTCGGTAGTTCGTTTGACGCCGGCGTTAGTTAGTTTCTCGGTCAATCGTTTCAGATAATCTTCCGCTTCTTTCCGGCGGTCGGCAATATCCATTGTGAAAACATAACCGGGTATTTGATTGGGAATTGCAATCATTCCAACGGCAATTTCACCGGAAGGAAGTTGTTCAATACCGTCCAGAGTGAGTCCGAAGTTGTCCTCCATTCGCTGGTTGAGTTGTTCCCGCAAATCTTTCTTGAACGCTTCCATAATCGAATCGTTCATCAGAACTCCGATTTGAGTTTTATTCCATTGCTCCCCAAGTTCTTTAAGATTACGGATTGACAAAAATCCTTTGGTCGAATCCGGAAAGATTTTTTCTGCCGGTGTTCGCGCCGAAACCGAAGAACCCGCAATGGTCAATAGAATACAAACAACTAAGGAAAGAAAACGAGGCAACCTATTATGAGTTCGCATTGTAAACACTTGAATTCTCCTCAATTCGATAAAGTTAGTAATTAGCAACCGGTTTTATTTTTCCGATAGTCCAAAATACCGGAAAACGTTCATTTTACAATACAAAAAACGAAAAAAAACCTGACAACCGAACAGGTCTCTCTAAGAATAACAGATTTTCCAAAATTGACAAGGGCGTTTCATACGTCTCGGAAGAATCACGTTTTGCATCTGCCCTTTCAGGGCGATTGCTGGGAACTGTTACCCACCGCGTTGGCGGAAAAAGACATAGTGCTTTTTTCTTCCCAACGGTGTT